>CAYXIS010000019.1:0-22958 GCA_964465545.1 uncultured Bifidobacterium sp.
TGCCAGCCATTTTTGCTAGCAAAATGAAGGAATTGCGAGTCTCCGGTCTTAATCTGGATCAAACTTTGACTGTATTGGTACTGCTTACGATGTGCCAATGCTTTTCGATATAATTTTAGAGTCAAGTTGTGAGTGCCAGATTGGGCAGACACTGCAAAATCTGCAAACCAATGTGGCTGTGGTAAATGTGCGCTGATATCGCTGAAACCAAAAGATTGACCATTATTTTCCCAAGGAAGCGGCACTCGACATCCATCGCGACCCTTATCGGTATGAATGTAGGCAAGACCCTTTACTGGCGTCTTAACACTCTTGATCTCAACATTTCGAGTCCATTGTGGATCTTGTAGAGCGTTATGCGGCAAATCCTCAACTTCAAAAAGACCCAACTCCTCACCTTGGTAGATGTAGGTGCAGCCAGGCAGTGCCATGATCAACATTGATGCCGCGCGTGCACGTCGCAGCCCCAACTTGCGATCCAGTTTCGCACTGGAACCATCAGAGAGGAGCCATTCTTTGAGATTTGTCCCCTTTGGCAAGCCGTACTTGGTTGCATGTCGCACTTGGTCATGGTTATCAAGTACCCAAGTGGAGGACGAACCTTCATTTCTTGCCAACTTAAGGTTATCGGCAATGATTTTCTTAAATAACTTTGCATCGTAATCTGCAATTAGCAGATCAAAGTTGAATGCTTGACCGAGTTCATCTGGCTTTGCGTAAAGCATTCGACGAGGTGCTTGCACGTAGGCCTCAGCCACTGCTACGCGAGGTGGATCATATTCATTAAAAACCTTGCGCCACTCGCGAAAAATCGCATGAACATCGTCACGATCAAAGAGAGTATCTGTTCCATCCTGCACAATGTTGAAACTATTCATACTCTTAATGGAACAGTCGAGTTTTGTCATATCCTTTTTCAAGGCATGAGCTACGTCGATACGGAACCCATCGACGCCGCGATCTGACCAGAAACGCAAGGTTTCTAAGAAATCCAATTGGACCTCCCGGTTATCCCAGTTGAAGTCCGGTTGCTCCGGAGCAAAAAGGTGCAAATACCACTGACCGAGTTTGCCGTCGGGATTCTTGGTACGTGTCCAGGCTGATGGTGCGAAATGCGAGACCCAGTCCGAAGGCGGGAGATCGCCGTTCTTACCCTTTCCATCACGGAAGATGTAACGATCTCGTGCCTTTGACCCCGGAGCAGAGGCCAGTGCCTCCTGGAACCACACATGGCGGTTAGAGGAGTGGTTGGGGACGATATCTACGAAGACCCTGATTCCTACCTTGTGGAGTGCGTTGACCATCTTGTCGAAGTCGCTCAGTGTTCCAAGGCGAGAATCCACGTTGCGATAATCATCAACGTCGTAGCCACCATCAGCGAGGGCTGATGGGTAAAAAGGGCTTAGCCAGACTGCATCTAGGCTTAGTGATTGTAGATATTCAACTTTAGATGTAATGCCATTGATGTCACCTAGACCATCTCCATTCGAGTCATTAAAGGAACGTGGGTAAATTTGATATATGGCCGCTTGGCGCCACCAATTCTTGTTTGTCACTTGTTTCTCCAATGGATAGACCTACTTAACCGCACCCAGCGTTACACCACGAGATAGTGTTCGCTGGAAGATTAGGTAGAAAATGACCGAGGGAACGATTCCCAGGAAGGCAGCGGCTGCCAGAGTTGTCGGATCACTCGTGTATTGGCCACTGGTGACGCCAAGTGAGACCGATACCGTCTGGTTGGCATTATCAGCAAGAAGAATCAGCGGGATCAGGTATTCGTTCCAAACCCAGACAAAGAAGAAGGTCCCCAATGCGAACATAGTCGGACGAACTATAGGTAAAACCACATTCCAAAGAATCCTCCGCGGACTGGCTCCATCGACTTTTGCTGCTTCCAGGATCTCTGGTGGGAAGGTCGACAGAACGACTGACAACATGTAAGTGCCGAAAGCACTATAAATCACGGAGAAGATGATGATGATTGCCCAAATCGAGTTATATAGGTGGGTCGATATGGAAAGGCGAAAGAGCGGAAACACAAGAGACTCCTGCGGCACCGTGAAAGCAACCATGAAAATTCCGAGGATCCAGAATCGACCCTTGATGCGACCAATGCCGATTGCAAAGGCAGTGAGGAAACTCAAAGTGACACCAAAGATTGCCACAAACGAACTGATCAGGGTGCTGTTTAACAGTTTCTGCGAGAAGTCAACATCACTCCAAATTGTTTTGATGTTGCTCCAATAAAGATGATGTGGCCCGGTAAGTGGGCCATGAAGTAGAAAGTCCTTAGGAGCCTTTACAGAATTAACGACCGCCATCCATAAGGGAAAGAGCCATACAAGAGCAACAATGAAAAGGACAAAGAATACGAGCCATGAAGAAAGGCCCTTGCGCTTAAGGTTCCGCTTTCCTCGGACAGGCGACCAGATTTTGCCACCAATTGCTTTGGCAATGGTGGTCATAGGTCTACTCCTCGTCTGTTTTGAAACTTAAACATGCCAATCGCGATGATTGACAAAATCACGGTGAGAACCGTTGAAATAGCAGATCCGTACCCAACTTTCTGTGCGGTGAAAAAGTTAAAGTATGAATAGAACGAGGGGACATAAGTCGCATTGCCTGGACCACCCGAAGTCATGATCTGCACTGGTGCAAAAATTTTAATCGCGGCAACCGTGGTGGTTAACACTACAATTGAAATTTCGGGAGCCAATTGTGAAACGGTAATCAATCTGAATCGTTGCCACCATCGTGCGCCATCTAATTGCGCCGCCTCTTGCAAGGCCGGGTCGAGTCTGCTCATGCCCGTAATAAAAATTGTGACCGTATAGCCAATCTGCATCCAGATCAACATTATAGACATCGCAAAAATGACCGTGTGATCATCGCCAAGCCAATTGGGTGGACTTTGGATGCCGACAGACTTAAGCATCGTGTTAAAGACTCCCGTATTTGGTGATAAGAGCCAAGACCAAAGAATACTTAATGCCGTGATCGGAATTATTTGCGGCATGAAAAGACTAGCGCGAACGAAAGTGGTCCAGCCTTGTCCAAAATAGGGCGAAACAAAATCGAAAATTAGAGCACCGAAGACTAGTCCTAGTGCCGTAGGAATCAAAGACATTGCAGCTATGAACTCTGCAGCGTGCAAAAAAGATAACCAGAAACTCTGGTCATGCATGAGTTTTTCATAGTTGCGAAAACCAACGTAATGCTGGGGACCATACCCGTTCCAACTCGTGAAACTGGTTTGCACGTTCTTGAACAATGGATATCCGATGACTATTACGAAGGCGACTAGGCCGGGAATTAGGTACCAGTAATAGGCACCACGGGCATCCCGAGTAGTGTTCGCCCTTTTCTTCCTTACAAACATCGCCGTACTCATCGCTGGTCCTTAATCAAGAGAATCAAATATTCCTTCTTGAAATAATATTGGTGAGCAGTACCCGAACGGACCAACCTGTTGTCAGGTTGGTCCGTTCGGGTACTTTTGCCTGAATAGTTATCAGGCGCCAGGCTTGTTCGAGTTGTAGAAGTCGCTCGTTTTCTTGATGTAGTTGGCCACATTGTTGTCAACCAAGAGTTGTGTGCCTTCCGCCAAGAGTTCGTTGTATTGACCATTGACCGGCCAATCTGGATACATTGCCAGGCCTTGAGTTTTCAAAATTGAGTCAAACAGGCCGTTTGTCAGTTTTGATGTTGAGTCTGTCAGTGAAGCCAAGGTGGCAGGAGTTGCTGCAATGGGTAGACCACCCTTTAGGGCTAACTCGTTCTGGTACTTGGCGGAAATGATCATGTTGATGAACTCAGCCGCAAGAGTCTTCTGTTTTGACTTCGTTGGAATGACAAGCAAATTGCCGGCAGAGCCAACAGATAATTTGCCAGGCATTGCGAACTTGCCCCATGCGAATTGAGCCTTTGAAGTAACGTCCTGATCAAGCCAGGTTCCGCCAAACAAAAGTGGGTACGTCCCCTTCTCAAAGTCTGCCACAGCAGTATTTGCGTCTACGCCTGTAGCGTTTGGTTCGAAATAGCCCGCCTGGTTCCATTTGGCAATTGTGTTCGCTGCAAAGGACCACTCCGGCCCATTGAAGTTAACTGGATGGGCGAAGGATTGATAATCCTTAACCCACTGCAAGTTCGCTTTGGAAGCGACGAGGCCATAAGCAATGTGGACCATTGGGTAGTCCTTTCCAGCAAGAGCAATCGCTGGAACACCAGCCGCCTTGAATGTAGCAAGGGCAGCCTCAAGTTGTGCAAACGTCGTTGGAACCGTAACGCCATGCTTTGCGAACATGTCCTTGTTGTAGAACCAAGAAACATACTCACCGTATGAAGGAACGCCGTAAAGCTTGCCGTTGCCCATCAAGCCGTTGCTGTATTGACCATAGGCTTTAACAGATGGGGTCAGTATCTTGTCCCACTTGTACTTATTGACGTACGGAGATAGGTCTGTGAGCAAGCCAGCCTGTGACGCCGTTCCTGCTGTCGCATTACCCTTGTTCCACTCTGTGATATCTGGGGCACTGCTAGATGTAAGCATCGCGTTGCCAGCATTCTGCAACTGAGCCCATGTCTTAAGTTGGAAATTGACCTTTACATCTGGGTGCGCCTTTTTGAACTCTGTTAGTGCATCGTCCCAGGTGATGCCCATGGCGGTCCCTTTTTCATACCACCAAATATTCAATGTCTTGCGACTGGAAGCTTGCGCTCCAGTAGTCATTGCAGTTGTCGCAAGCGCAATGACAGCCGCTGCGGCAATTACGCTCAAACCTCTCTTTGAATAAGACTTCATCTATTTCCTTCCCAAGGGTTCTGGTCCGAGGATTAGACCGCGTTGTCGACACGCGTCGACGACTAGGTGTACGATAGGCGAAATTCGTCATTCCCAATAGGGGGATGTCCCAAAAACCCTAGATTGTGATACAAACGTTATATATGGCTACTAGAGCTGATGTTGCGAAGTTGGCAGGGGTCTCGGAGAGCACGGTCTCCTACGCCCTAAACGGGGTGCGTTCCATCAAGCCCGAAACTCGGGAGCGAATACTCAGAGCAGTTGCTGAGTTGAGTTATCAGCCGCATTTTGCCGCCGGGGCGCTAGCTGGCGGCAAGGCTAAGGCTCTGGCGCTCCACTTTCCGGGTGGCGAACATGGAATTGCTCCTTCAGTCCTCGAGTATCTGACTGGAGCGGCAAATGCTGCCCGCGAGCGTGGGTATCACTTAATCCTCTGGCCAAATGAGGATACCCATATGAGTGAGATTCAGAACTTCTGTAATTCCGGGTTAATAGGCGGCGTCCTGTTAATGGAAATCCGAGTAGACGATGACCGAGTCAAATTTCTCAGTGAAGCCGGCGTCCCGTGTACATTGATCGGCAGGACTAGGAACCCCGATCACCTTAAGTATGTAGATCGTGACTTCGAATTGGTCTCGCAGAAGGCAATTGACTACCTCGTTGGACTCGGGCACCGTCAGATCGCCTTTATGAACAATGAGCGAAAGTACAGGGGCGTAAAGATTGGCGTAGACACCCGCTTTCAAAGTGCGATAGTGAAATACTCCAAAAAAATCGGTATTGAGACTACACAGTTGCTAGCGTTAAACGAAGCAGCATCTGGACGCAATGCCTTCATCGAATTGCGCGATAAGCACCCAAATGTCACAGCCCTCATTGGAGTGAATGACTTGGCGACCAGCGGATTTGTGAGTGCCGCAAACGAATTTGGGATAAATATTCCGAACGAACTTTCGGTCATCTCATTGAATACTCCAGATAATCAAGTCCAAATGGCTTGGCCACCACTAACAACAATTAGCGTGCCGGCAAATCAGATGGGACGTTCGGCGGCAGATATCCTGATAGATCAGCTTGAAGGAATCACTGGATCAAACAGTCAACAACTCTGGGCTGGTGATCTCGTGGTACGCGGAACCACCGCGCCTGCGCGGAATTAGCTCTCAGGCGGTGGATTGAAGCCCACGGACCGCTGAGTCGAATCCCGGTATTTGTCAAGGCTGACACCCCCTAAAATTGAACTCTGTTATTCGAAGTTAAAAGAAATCGCCTGCTGAGGACTCAATAGTATCCATCCCCCGTTTGGGGGACGGATACTATTGGTGGCTATCCTAGAAATCGGAGGGCTTTATCTCATGCTAGCTTCCCTGCAATCCATGTTCGCCCGCGCAATTACCAAGCAGGAAATCGATTCGAACTTAAACCAAGCCAACGTCGCCCTCATGGCTGGCAATTTTGATCTAGCTTCCGATTATGCAAATCTCGTCTTAAACGAGAAGAGAGCCTCTAGGAATTCAAGACTCGCCGCAGATCTTCTGCTAATAGAAGTCAGGTCTCGTCAAGGTCTGTTTTCAGGAGTACTTGACGAACTCGAACTCCTTTTCAAGAAAGTCCGGCGATCTAACCCTGAATTGCAAGCCCGAGTAGGCAATGAGATCCTTCGCGTTTGTTACCGATCCGGCAATTTGGGAATTGGAGCTCAACGTGGCGAAGAATTGGTGCAGAAGTTCTCATCACATTGGCCCGAAATCGAAGTAGTTGAGTTGCTATGTCAATTGTCCAGTTGCCATTTCCATCGAGGTGACTCAGCACGGGCTGAAGAAGTTGTCAGTAGGGCCCTTGAGATTACAAATCGTTCGAAATTTGCCAAGACAAGGACTCAAACCCTGTGGCAGTCTTCGGCCCTGACCACAGATAGAGGTGATTTATCCCTTGCCCTTCAACAGGCCAAAGAAGCAAAGCATTGGGCTCGGATCGCCGGGATGGAACATGTCATTCCCATCCTAAACAGCAATGCCGCGCTAATCATGCTTGATCTTCCTGATGCAGATCTCTCCCGCATACACAGATTGGCTGAGTCTGCATACCTGGAAATGTCCTCACAGAACAATCCTGGCGGCTCGGCTTACGCCTGCGAAATTCTCTCGGAGGTCGCACTCCGTCGCGAAGATTACGAGAGCGCGTTGCTATATGCCCAAAAAGGCTTGACTGAATTGCCCTCTGAAATCCCGGGGCCAAGAGCCTCTCTCCTAGTTCAAGTTGCCAAGATACGCGCGCGAATGGGCGATTACTCCAATGCAAAAATTGAATTAGCAACGGCCACAGAGCACATGGAGCACCTCGAACCCTCACGGGAACTCGCGAAGCAGTGGGGGGATATAGCTCGCGTTTTCGTGGAAGTCGGCCTCACCGATCGCGGGGTTTATGCCTATGAAAAGGCAATCCAGATGTCTGGTCTGTTGAGGGAGGAACAAGACTCAAAGGTGATGTAAATTTCAGAGTTTCAATGAAACAATCGCTTCTGCTTGTTCTTGGCACTGATCGACATCGAGAGGCTGCAACACCTGACCTATTAGCCACAGCCGAGCAATCATTGCCACGTGCTCATCCCCCAACAACTTGTTCAATCCGACATTGACTTGCTCCCAAAGTAGATCACTTTGTCGAACGAGAAGTTGGCCTAGAGCGCCGGCATCTGTTTTGCGCATCATTTCAAGGGCTTGATCCGATGAGATCTCTTGTGCAATCGCCTTCAACGCATCTTTTGGAGTCAAGTCACTATCTATCGTTAGAAATACACGTTCAATTTCACTTTCAAGAACGGCTCGAAGGACACTGCCCTTATCTCGAAAATGGTTGTACAAGGTGGCACGAGAAACCTCCGACGTGTCGGCGATTTCAACCATGTTCGTGCGTTGCAGACCCACAGTTGCGATCAATCTCTTGGTTCCCTCGAGAATCGCACTACGAGTTCGCCTATAAGAGGTCATCTGACGTCTGTACGGCTCTTCCACGGGGGTTACAGATTCAAGGGTCAAGACAACCCCACTTTAAGCAGCGTCAACGACCACAAGCTTGACGGTCTCGCGGGAAGTGATTTCGTGGGCGACATCCGTAATTACCGAAGCCAGTGATAACCCGAGGGCTTGGCATATGGCGTTCAGCAACTCGGATGAAGCCTCTTTTTGTCCTCGTTCCACTTCCGAGAGATAGCCAAGGGATACGCGAGCCTCACGAGCCACGTCGCGAAGGGTCCGATTCTGGCTCGTGCGGGCAGAACGGAGTGAGGCACCAATGTGTTCGCGCAATAAAACCATGGTCTCAGCCCTCATCTCGTATCCCGTGCCTCAGGAAGCAAGGATACGCGCAAAGGCGGTTATTGCGCTGGATACACTCGCGTTTCGCACCGCTTCACGCTCGCCCTGGATCTCCAGTTCGGTACTTTGATTGATTGGTCCACGAATTGCGATCCAAACCGTGCCTGCTGGGGTGCCGTTAGCGGATCCCGGACCTGCAACACCGGTGGTAGCTATTGCCCACGTGGTACCCAGAAGCTCGCACACTCCATCTGCCATCGCGACCGCAACCTCCTCGCTAACGACGCCGAATTCCTCTATCAAGGAACGTGGAACCTTCAAAAGGTCGGTCTTGACGCAAAGTTGATATGCGATGACTCCGCCAGCAAAAACATCTGAGGATCCAGGCACTGAAGTGATCGCAGCTCCCAGGCCACCCCCAGTAAGTGACTCTGCTACCGCAAGACTGTGCCCTCGCCGACGGAGTTCGTCAACGATGGAGTTTGCGCTGAGTTCGGCCACGTCTAGGAATCTACTCTCTTGCTCGCCTCAACGAGATACCAAATTCCTGTCGCAATCGTAAGTATCAGTGCCGTTCCCATAAAGAGCTCGCGGAACCAGTAAAGCGAGGAACTCAACGGCAGAATGTAGAAACCTGCCGCGAGATTCTGCACCATCGTTTTGATCTTGCCTCCACGATTTGCCGGGATCACTCCAGCTTTGATGACCACAAAACGAAAGACTGTAATTCCGATTTCACGCGTAAGAATAATGATCGTAACCCACCAAGGAAGTATCTCTAGCAACGAGAGGCTCACCAGAGCCGTCCCAATAAGAGCTTTGTCAGCAATGGGATCTAGCAGTTTTCCAAATTCAGTTACCGTGTTCCGGCTTCGCGCAAGCTTTCCATCAAGAAAATCCGTGACGCCAACGAGAAAGAAGAGCATAAAAGCGATAACTCTCCACGTTGAATCGTCACCGCCATTCTTAAACAAGGCATAAGCACAAAATGGCAGGGCGAATATCCGAGATAGCGTTATTGAATTGGGCAGGTTTAGTTCCGAGCGACGAATCATGCGGGTTGCGCAATCAGATCGGCACCCAAGGCATCGACGACGCGTGCAACTACATACTCGCCGACAGAATAGTGCGTGCCCACAAATGATGTCGTTCCATCAACTTCAGGGCCTTGATGCGCCGCGCGACCTTCTTGAAGTTCCTCGTCCTCAATGAGCACTAATACATCCTCACCAATGCGGGAAGTCGCCCGTTCGGTAACCAACTCATCAACCAATGTCGAAAGTTCGTCGACTCGATGACGAATTAGATCTGGATCAACTTTATTTGGAAGATCAAGAGCTTCCGTGTTGTCCTCATCTGAATATCCAAAGACGCCAACCGCATCGAGATTTGCTTTGCTGACAAATTCGACCAACTCTTGATAATCCTCCTCTGTTTCTCCAGGAAAGCCGACGATGACGTTTGAACGAATACCCGCCTGAGGAGAGAGAGCGCGTATCTGCGAGATAAGATGAAGAAACTTCTCGCTATCACCGAATCTACGCATCGCCCGCAGAATCGATGCGCTTGAGTGCTGGAACGAGAGATCGAAATACGGGGCAACCTTTTCATTTTCCACCATGGCCTGAAGTAGTGAAGGCCGCATCTCGGCAGGCTGCAAATACGAAAGGCGGATGCGGGTGATCCCGTCGATCTCCGCCAATTCGGGCAGTATTTTCTCCATCAAACGCAGGTCGCCTAGATCTTTGCCGTAGGAGGTCGTGTTCTCGCTGACCAAGAGGAGTTCGCTCACGCCCTCCAATGCCAGCCAACGTGCTTCTTCAATAATCTCCAGGGGCCTCCGAGAGACAAATGAGCCCCGAAAGTAGGGGATGGCGCAGAACGAGCACCGTCGGTCGCAACCGGAAGCGATCTTTAGAGGCGCCCAAGGTGCATTACCAAGACGTTTTCTAAAAAGCGATCCACCAGCCCCGACCGATGATGTGCCCAATTGGGCATCTCGAACCGCCGCTCGGTCCACCGGCGTGATAGGAAGGAGCGCACGGCGATCCTTTGGCGTGTGAGGAAAATGCTTCTCGCCAGAGACTATCGATGCAAGGCGTGCGCTTATATCTCGATAATCATCAAAGCCTAGGATTGCATCGGCCTCGGGCAGCGCCTTGGCAAGTTCCTCTCCGTACCGCTCCGCCATGCAACCTACAGCCACTACGGCACGAGTCACTCCGTGACCCTTTAACGAATTCGCCTCAAGCAACGCATCGATCGAATCCTTCTTTGCCGATTCGATGAAACCGCAGGTATTAACAAGAGCCACTTCTGCAGATTCGACATCACCTACGAGTGTCCACCCGTCGGCTGCCAACCTCCCCGCCAATTCCTCGGAATCAACTTCATTGCGCGCGCAACCCAAAGTAACGACCGCAACTGTTCTACTCATTTAGGTGATGATACAGAGTTAATTGACGGAATTCGATCCGTAGGTGCGATCGACGACCTCGCCCATGGCTCCTGGCACAGGGCTAGGCGTTCCGTTAACCACAACGTCGACTGCACCTGCGTTTCCAAAACGA
Source organism: uncultured Bifidobacterium sp. (assembly GCA_964465545.1). GTDB lineage: Bacteria > Actinomycetota > Actinomycetes > Nanopelagicales > Nanopelagicaceae > QYPT01. Next base: position 10,692 of record CAYXIS010000019.1, read on the forward strand.
ATAGAGATTGAATTTGCATCAGAAAAGGTCTGACTTTGCCCCTGGGTTAGTCGCCCCGAAAAAATACCTACGCCCAAGGAGTTTGAAACTGAGAGCCAAGAAGGGCCACGACTTGCAGTAATCGCAACATTCACCGAGCCAGCGACCGGTGTTGATGTGACTGGAGCTGTAGGAATCGTTAGTTGCGGTGACGCCGAGGGCTTAGGGGTTGAGGTCGTCGCGGGCGATGTGGAAAGTATCAGGGACTTCACTGAACTGCTTTTGGCTGGTTGAAAATTCGTGTATGCGATCTGCCCGCCAACCACAAGAACAACCGCGCTCGCTGAAATCGTTGAAAGAACCTTCAGTGAGAAACGAGACTTCTGATTTGCCGGAGGAGTCACTTTGTTTTCAAGGAGAAGCTCATACATGGGACGTTCAGCCGTGGTCTGCTCGGCAACATAGAGTTCAAGGAACTCAGAGGGTTCGACACTCAACGCGTTCGCAATATTACGAACATGCCCGCGGGCGTAAGTGTCCCCGCCGCATTTGGAGAAATCATCGGCTTCAAATTCCCGCAACAAAGTCGCGCGAATACTTGTGCGTTCGGCGAGCTTTTCGATGCTCATTCCGACGCGCTTTCGCGCTTCCTTGATTGACGAACCTAGGGACATGAGGGGCCTTAATCCAAACCATAATTATGGAGTAGTAGGAAGAAAGGGTAACGCTCAATCGGTAAAAGTAGGTACTCGCACTTTCACCCTGTCCCCATTTAGGCGGGAATTAGTCCCCCAACGTCGCCAAGACCGCGTCCAAATCTTCCGCCTTCACGAGCACGGCTCGGGCTTTCGATCCCTCAGACGGGCCGACGATGCCTCTCGATTCCATCAGATCCATCAGGCGCCCCGCCTTTGCGAAACCCACCCTGAGTTTTCGCTGAAGCATTGATGTCGAACCAAACTGGGTTGTCACTACAAGATGGACCGCTTGCAAAAGTAGATCAAGATCATCTCCGATCTCGGTTTCGTTTACTACCTGTCTAACTTGCGTGGTCGTGACATCGCTCCTGTAACGAGGTGTCAATTGCGTCTTCACATGATTAACAACCGCTTCAATCTCTCGCTCAGATACATAGGCCCCCTGAATTCGAACTGCGCGCGAGGCGCCCATGGGGATAAAGAGCGCGTCACCTTGTCCAATGAGTTTTTCTGCGCCAGGACTGTCCAAGATAACTCGGCTGTCGGCCAAACTGCTCGTGGCAAAGGAAAGGCGAGATGGAACATTTGCCTTGATTAAACCGGTGACAACATCAACGCTAGGTCGTTGCGTCGCTAATACGAGGTGGATACCCGCAGACCGCGCCAACTGCGTGATTCGCACAACGCATTCTTCAACCTCTTTTGCCGCGATCATCATGAGATCCGCCAATTCGTCGATAACGATCAGCAAGTACGGGTACGGCTCGAGTACGCGATCGCTTCCCGGCGGAGCAACCGTCTTGCCAGAGCGCACGGCCTTATTGAAATCATCGATATGGCGGTAGCCAAAAGTCGATAGATCTTCGTACCTAAGATCCATTTCCCGAACTACCCACTGCAGTGCATCCGCGGCCTTTTTAGGGTTCGTGATGATGGGGGTTATCAAATGAGGAATCCCGTCATAGGCGGTCAATTCGACTCGCTTTGGATCTATCAGAATCAAGCGAACATCATCAGGGGTTGAACGCATCAAGACGGAAACAATCATCGAGTTGATCATCGAGGACTTTCCAGCCCCTGTTGCGCCAGCTACCAACAAGTGGGGCATCTTTGCAAGATTGGCGCAGACGAAATTACCTTCAACATCTTTCCCAAGAGCAACCAACATCGGGTGATGATCTTGCCCTGCCACCGATGAGCGAAGGACATCCCCCAATGCAACTATCTCGCGATCTGAATTGGGTATCTCGATACCAACCGCGGATTTGCCTGGAATAGGCGAAAGAATGCGTACTTCACTGCTCGCGACGGCGTAGGAGATGTTCTTCGCCAGGGCCGTTATACGCTCCACTTTCACGGCGTTACCGAGTTCTACCTCGTAACGAGTAACTGTAGGTCCTCGCATGAACCCAGTTACAGTGGCGTCAATCTCAAATTGCTCGAACACCTCTGTTAGCGAAGCGACTACCGCATCGTTGACTTTGCTCTTGGCTTTGGCTGGTGGTCCCGAGCGCAGTAAATCCATAGAAGGGAGTTCATACTTCGCATCATTGGTCAGGAGAAGTTGTACAGGACGCTTACCTGACTGTCGTGGATGCTCTTGTGCTGGATGTAGCCCCGTTGGTACAGGAACGGTGAATTCTTCGTCAAAACTTTCTTCATCAAGTTCTTCTTCAGCGCTCACAGGCCAGTCCGCCACCAAAGGGGTTTCAAAAGGAGGAGACTCAGAAATCTCGAAATCCTCCCCCGTCTTCTTGACTCGACCAGAAATCTTCGAATAAATCCATAGAAATGAGGTCTTGACTCGAATAGAAACCTGCGAAACGGGCGTCGCAGTGATTACAAGAAGTCCGAAAATGAAGAGACAGACAAGTACGGGGTATGCAAGAACCGACGTCATCAAAAGTACTAACGGATGCGAGACTGCGTACCCAAGCCAACCCCCACCTTGTCGCATGGCTGCTGAGCCGGTTCCCTCTGATCCATTGAGCATATGGGCAATTCCAGTTGCGCTAAGCATCAATGCGATCGTGCCGATTGTAATTCGCCCCGTAGCGGATTTCTCTTCTGGAACTCGGAAAAGTCGAAGTGCAAAATAGAGAAGGACGAGTGGCGTAAAAAAGCCAATCCTGCCGAACGCTCCATAGAAGAAGTCATAAAGCGCTCGACCTATGAGGTTGTCCAAATGAAACCAAGATCCAGCAGCAGCGATAAGTGCAAAGATAAGAAATAGGAATGCGACACCGTCTCGCTGGTGCACTGGATCTAAATCGCGCGCTCCACGGGCGAGAAAACGAACCGAACTTCCGATTGCCTTGGCAGCAAATCGCCAAATCCCGCTAAGCCCACGCCCGACTACCGCGCCCTTGCCGGATTTTTTTTTGGATTTCCTACTCTGTGCAGCCACAAGGAAGAGCGTAATTCCTTAACAAAATCAATCGGATTAGGCGCGCCGTGAGGCTATACCTCGATAACTAGAGGGACAATCATCGGCCGTCGGCGATGCTCTCCTCCGACCCAGCCGCCAACAGTCTTTCGAACAACTTGCGATAATTGATGAGTTCCATTTATTCCATCCGCAACGGCCACAGCCAAGGCTTTCTCAATTCGCAATTTGACTTCGTCAAAGAGTGCGAGATCCTCCGCAAATCCACGCGCGTGGATGTCTGGACCTGCAACTATCTTGCCGCTCTGCGAGTCGATGACAACGACAACTGAAATGAAACCTTCCTCGCCTAGTATCCGACGATCCTTAAGGGAGGATTCCGTTATGTCTCCAATACTTTGCCCGTCCACGTACACGAATCCAACGGGAACACTTCCTACAACTAGTGCCTCACCCTCAACGAGATCCACGACGATTCCATTTTCGATGATGATCGCATTCGCACGTGGCACGCCCGTTTGAATCGCAAGTTCGGCATTTGATCGCAGGTGTCTCCATTCACCATGAACGGGAATAACGTACTTCGGTTTCACGATGTTGTAGCAGTAGAGCAGTTCGCCGGCGGCGGCATGCCCGGACACGTGCACTAGAGAATTCCCCTTATGTACTACTTTGGCACCGAAGCGCGTTAACTCATTTATAACTCTGTACACCGGGTTCTCATTGCCGGGAATAAGAGACGAGGCAAGCACGACGGTGTCTCCTTCGCCCACTCGAATTGCGTGATCGCCATTAGCCATGCGCGAAAGAGCGGCTAGCGGCTCGCCCTGCGATCCTGTACAAATCAAGACAAGATTGTCCCCGAAATTCTCAATGTCTTTTGAATCAATAATCAGATCAGCAGGGATGGTCAAATAGCCCATGTCTTTGGCTATCTTCATGTTTCGCACCATCGATCGACCGACAAATGCCACCTTGCGGTTGTGAGATGCGGCTGTGTCAATGATTTGCTGCACTCGGTGGACATGGGAAGCGAACGAGGCAACTATGACTCTCCTGCGAGTGGCTCTGAAAACTCGATCCAAGGCAGGCATGATCTCTCGCTCTGATGGAGTGAATCCAGGAATATCTGCATTGGTGGAGTCCACTAAGAAGAGGTCCACGCCCTTTTCTCCGAGGGCAGCAAAGGCACGCAGGTCGGTGATGCGTCCGTCAAGGGGCAGTTGATCCATTTTGAAATCGCCGGTGTGAAGGACTGTTCCAGCCGTAGTGTGGATCGCGACAGCGAGCGCGTCGGGAATAGAGTGGTTCACTGCCACAAACTCAACCGTGAAGGGACCGACATCCTCGCTCATCCCGGCAGAGACTTCGCGGACAAGTGGAGTTATACGGTGTTCTTTCAATTTCGCCCCAACTAGTGCGAGAGTCAATGCCGAACCGTATAGGGGAATATCTCCTCGTTCGCGAAGAAGATACGGAACAGCGCCAATATGATCTTCATGTCCGTGAGTGAGAACGATGGCGATGACGTCCGCTAAACGATCGCGAATGTAGGAGAAATCAGGAAGGATCAGATCGATACCTGGTTGTGTTTCCTCTGGAAAGAGAACGCCAACGTCGACGATAAGCAACTTCCCATTTGTCTCAAAGACGGTCATATTGCGACCGATTTCTCCGAGTCCACCAAGGGCGACAATTCTCAATCCACCCTTAGCTAACTTTGATGGAGTTCCTAATCCAGGGTGCGGATGCGTCATGCGGTGAGTTTTACTCCGCCAGCAATCAGATCTTCACGCAATTGCGCGATCTGAGCAGGCGTTGCATCCACTAAAGGTAGGCGGGTATATCCCCCAGGAAGGCCCATCATCGTGAGGGCCGCCTTCGTCATAATCGCACCTTGTGTGCGGAAGGTTCCCGTGAAGACGGGCAAGATTCTCTGGTGTATCTCAAGCGCGCGCTGCGCATTACCTGCAAACCATGCATCCAGCATCTCTCTCAGCTCTCGCCCCACGGTGTGCCCGCACACAGATACGAATCCAACCGCGCCAACAGAGAGCAAAGGAAGATTCAAAATGTCATCCCCTGAATAAACAGGAATGCCACTTCGCTTGATAACCCACGAAGTCGCCGCGACATCACCCTTTGCATCCTTCAATGCGACAATTCTTGGATGCTCAGCAAGGCGGACAATGGTGTCGGACTCGATCTGCATCCCGGTGCGACCTGGAATATCGTAGAGAATTACGGGCAAGTCTGATGCATCTGCAATCGCACGAAAATGCGCCTCAATCCCCGCTTGCGGTGGCTTATTGTAGTACGGAGTCACAACTAGCAAACCGTGGGCGCCGGCCTTCTGGGCACGCAGTGCTTGCTCGACCGAATGGGAAGTCTCGTTGTTGCCCGCGCCGGCGATAACCTTGGCCTTATCACCAACTGCCTCAAGAACAACCTTGATGATCTGATCTTTCTCATCATCGCTGGTGGTTGGAGCCTCCCCAGTAGTCCCGCTGACGACAATGGCATCATGGCCCGTATCGACCAAATGCCTGGCCAAGGTGGAGACGCCATCCCAGTCGATTGACAGATCCTTCTTGAATGGCGTGATCATGGCCGTGGCAAGTCGCCCAAATGGCGCCTGAATTCTCATGGCGTAAGGCTACTACCCTTGTGTCTCTCGTGTGTCAGGGGGCGATGCGCCCCGATTTTTCGAATGCTCCATGGGTCAAGGGCATCAAGCGCGCAAAGACCTCTTCCATTTTCTCTGCAACCATCTCAATTTCGCGTTGCGGGTAACTTGGGAAATGGGATCCTTCTCGCGAAGTGCGAAGGGAAAGGAAGTTCATCAAGGCACGGGCATTCATAGTGACATACATGGATGAATAGAGACCCACGGGAAGAACAGCCCTTGCCACCTCACGAGCCACCCCTGCCTCAAGCATCTTTTGATATTGCTCGTAGGAGAAGACGTAACTTTCCTTCATCGATCTGACCGTGATGTCATACTGCTCTTTGGTTCCGTCAATGAATGAATACGAGCCAGTCTTTCCGACCTGAACCAATTTTCTTTCCGGCGATGGAACATAGAAGACGGGTTGAAGTTCACGATATCGCCCGCTCTCCTCATTGTATGAGGCGATTCGGTGGCGCATGAATTCGCGAAAGACGAAGATCGGTGCCGAGATGAAGAATGTCATGGATGTGTGCTCAAAGGGGGATCCATGTCGTTCGCGGGCTAGGTAATTTATCAATCCAGCCGATTTGGCAGGGTCCTTGTTGATTTCATCCAGGGACTGCTCTCCCGCCGTCGATACTCGCGCTGCCCAAATAACGTCGGCGTCGCTGGCACTGTGCTTGACTAAATCGACAGACATATCGCTTCGAAAGATGGCTTCAGACATATCGCGACCCTATCGAACCAAGGTGCTCAACTTTGGATTGGTACGGCAGAATACTGTCGTGTCTGCCACTTCGAAGTCCACAATCCGAGACTCCCTCAGCGTCTCGATCACTGTGGGCGCTTACGGGACCGCCTTCGGGGCGGCAAGTGTGGCCGCGGGTTTCTCGCTCCTGCAGACATGTCTACTTTCTTTACTCACTTTCTCTGGTGCATCGCAATTTGCCCTCGTTGGCGTGATGGGTGCAGGTGGCAGCGCGCTATCTGGAATCACCACGGCGACTCTTCTTGGTTTTCGCAATGGCCTCTACGGATTGAGGATGGCGCCCCTGCTCAAAACTAGAGGTGCAAAGCGCATTCTCGCCGCACACGTCACGATTGACGAATCGACTGGAGTCGCGCTCTCGCAAGAAAGCCTTGGCCAGAATGCGATGAGAACTGGATTCTGGTTTACTGGCGTTGGCGTTTTTGTCTTCTGGAACATCTTTACGCTCGCTGGAGCACTTGGCGCGCAATCAATGGGAAATCCAGCGGCGTGGGGGCTCGACGCGGCGGTACCGGCCGCATTTCTAGGTCTGGTCTGGCCGCGTCTCCTCTCTTTTCCTGATCGACTACTCTCCTGTGCGGCAATGACCCTTGCTCTTGCCCTGACACCGTTTGTTCCGGCAGGACTACCCATCATCGCCACCGCCTTCCTGGCCTTAGCAGTTGGATTGCGAAAATCATGAGCGCCCAAACATGACAATGATGTGGTGGGGCGTGATTGGAACCAGCGCGGCGGCGTTCGGACTCAAATATCTTGGACATTCCATACCCCATCGATATTTGGATCATCCCAAGATTCAAAGAACGAACCTGCTTATACCAATTACTTTGTTAAGCGCCCTCGTGGCGGTTCAAACCTTTACGGAAAAAAGCAGATTAGTTCTCGACCATCGCGCAATCGGACTAGTGGTTGCCGCCATCGCTCTAAAATTTCGTGCGCCGTTTCCAGTCGTCGTCATTCTTGCGGCACTTTCTTCGGCCGCTGTCTTTCATTTCCAATAGAACCGCAATCTCCCCGACCACCAACCACGCCGAAGACTTCACGTGATGTCCCCTACAATGCTGAGTCTTGCCCCCCGAGAAGGGGACAACCACGCTTGACCAGTCATCGGCATGGACAAAGGCGGTAATGAGGGCGATATCGACTAGCGTGTCGCAGGATCTCTTAGGAACTCGGCCGGAATGGAAGTAGTTATGAACCAGCACGTGAAGGCGCGCCGAATGCAAGAATGGCTCACCTTCTTACCACCTTTAGACAAAGTTGCCAGGTCACTTGTCCTGGATTACTTCCTCGCCTACGGACCAATTGAATCGGCAATCTGGCACCTCAATGACCGCGATGCATTGACGTGTCTAGCTGTTTACGGACCAAGCGATGTAATTGTCGGAGTACCAATCCCAGGAAATATCTGGCGTAATTCATCCGAAGTCCAACTCTTGGCGTCACAGACAACAACAAAGAGGAGCGTCTCATGGTCAGAGGTTGGATGTCACGCGGTGGTCAATCTTTACGCTCAAAGTATGCTCATCGGATTCTTGACCTTACGCTTTCCTAATTCCGTAATGGATCGAGAGCAACTCTCAAGCGAGATCGAAAATTTCTCGTTACTGATCTCCCTCTATCTTGCCCTCAGATTTGGGGACACGATCAATCCCAACGGTTCAGCATCGCATCAAAGAAATTGGTCCTCTCAGGATGGCAAGCCGAATTTGACGGAACGACAGCGGGTAATCCTTGCAGGTTTCGTCATGAAAAAAACAAATAACGCCATAGCCAACGAGATGGGCTACAGCGTCAGCACAATTCGCCACGAGACCATGCGCATTTTCGAGATTCTGGGTGTATCCAATCGTGTCGAGGCCGCGGGTTATGCGACAGCGCTTGGACTTATTTGATTTGAGATCTGCCGTGATCTGCTTCGAAGAAGTTGATCTCCTACTAATAGGACAAATCCAACAAGAGCGGTAATAATGGACAGGGTCAGCATCGGACCAAACAACATCTTAAGAACTTCCTGAAGAAGATCCTTCTGGTAGACCGGACTACCTGAGTTGGCTAACGTCTTGTCCAACACAACAGGAACTACAAATCGCAGGGCAAGGAAAATGATTCCAACGGAGAAGAGTTGCCACCCAGCGGTACGCACAAACTTCCATCGTTTCAACAGATAAAGAACTCCAAGTAGGACAAACCAGAGCAGCCACGACAATGTCACTCCCTTGACCTTGTTCCGCGCACTGGAAATGTTATTAGACGCTTTGGAAAGGTCTAGTACTTGCGGTTTTAGCTTTGCCAGCTCCTTCTCGCTGATCACTTCACTCTTCGCTGCTTCGTTGACTTTCGTCGCTACTGCGGTTGCCAAAGGGCCAAAGTCCACAGTCACAGATTTGGATCCGCTAAGAATCGCCTGCGAGATCTTGTTTAGCGTGTCTGCCAAGGAGTCTTGAAATGCCTTGTCTCCTCCGAGTGCAGAAATCGTATTTTCGATTGTGGTTCGGTTTTCGTCAATCTCGGCGACCGTCTTTGGGTCCGCATTCTTCTTGAACTCGTTCAAGAGTGAATCGATTGTCGCCGGGTCACTCGAAAGGCGTTGCACGATCGATGAGGCAGTGTTGCCCACGTGGCTCATGTTGTTCACCATCATCGTTGCCGTCGTCGCCAAGAAGGCTACAAGTAAAGCAAGCCATGCCAAAGTCGATGCAAGGGCAAAAGCAGATTTTCTCCCCAACTCGGAATCCGCCGCCATCTCAGTTCCCCCACTTTCTACAGGAAGTCTGAGCGAAAGGGGTTAGAAATGCAAGAGGATGCCTAGATTAGCGAAAGCTCCAAGAGTTTCTGCTTGAGCGCTTTGTCCGAGGGCTCTGTCAGATGGGTCCCGTCTTGAAAAACAATTACCGGGATTGAGCGGAATCCGCCATTGATTTCAATCACTTCCGCAGAAGCCGCAGGATCGGCTTCGACATCTATAAGCCGATAATCTACTTTTAGGTCGTCTAGCACGCGCTTTGAGCGACGACAATCTCCACACCATTCGGCCGAGTACATCGTTACTTTTGAATTCACAAAGTCAAGAACCCCTCAAGACCGTAGGTTATTCCCGGATGCTCACTGACATTTCGGATGCCCAGAAGAACTCCTGGCATAAACCCAAGTCGGTCAAGGGAGTCGTGGCGAATCGAGAGAGTCTCACCCGGACCCCCAAAGAGCACTTCCTGATGGGCAAGCAGTCCTCGCAACCGAACTGAATGAATGTGTACATCACCAATAACAGCTCCCCTTGCTCCAGGAAGGCCTGTCTTGGTGGCATCTGGCATTGGAGAAAGACCTGCCTGCGCTCGAGCGTTAGAGATCAACTCAGCGGTACGTGTGGAAGTGCCGCTCGGAGCATCGATCTTGTTTGGATGGTGCAATTCAACTATTTCCGCCGATTCGAAATACCTTGCGGCCTTCTTTGAAAATTCCATCATGAGGACGGCACCGAGGCCGAAATTGGGAGCAATGAGGACGCCAACTTGGGGATGCTTCGCTACTAAGGACTCGACCTTCGCAATGCGCTCATCGTCAAAGCCCGTAGTGCCAACAACCGCATGGATTCCAGCGTTGATGGCATACTCCAAATTGGCCATCACGGAATCTGGTGTCGTGAAATCAACAACCACTTCGGCATTGTTCGAGACGAGCTGCTCCATCGAATCACCCAAATCAATCGCGGCGACCAATTCCAGGTCCGAGGCTTCATTAACGGCCTTCATGACTTCCTGGCCCATGCGACCCTTGGCTCCAAGCACGCCCACTTTGATGCTCACTTATGCTCCTAACACCTTTTCGAACTTTGCTTCGTCTTTGAATGGACCAACAAGTGCAAGCGTAGGTCTTTGAAGGAGAATCTCGCCAGCCAATTGCCGTACCGCAGCTGGTGTCACGTCAGAAATTTTCTTCAGAATCTCATCAAAACTCATGACTTCGCCATAAACGATCTCGCTCTTGCCAATGTTATTCATCCGCGAGCCAGAATCCTCTTGGCTTAGGACTAGTGAGCCCTTGACGGCACCCTTTGCGCGAGCGATCTCCTCGGCTGTCATACCGTTTTCTGCGACGTCGTGAAGGATCTCGCGGATAATTTCCACGACTTCAACCGCCTTGGTTGGATGGCAGCCGGCATAGAAACCAAGTAGCCCTGAACCTGCGAATTGCTGGGCGTAGGAGTAAACCGAGTAGGCAAGGCCACGTTTTTCACGAATTTCTTGGAAGAGCCGTGATGACATTCCGCCACCAAGTGCTGCAGAGAGAATCCCCATGGTGAAACGGCGGTCGTCCTCCCTTGAGACTCCTGCAAGGCCGTAAAACATGTGGGCTTGCTCCGTTTTGCGCGTAATGAGTCCGACAGAACGCTGATCCCTAACCTTGACCGTCTTGTTAGGTCTGACCTGCGGAACCCCGGTTACATCAAGGAATCCATCCCGAGAAATGGCCTTCTCAACCATATCGACCACGTTCTTGTGTTTGATGTTTCCCGCCACTGCAACGACTAAATCCTGCGGAACGTAGCGCCTCTTGTAGTAATTGAAGACGTTCTTTCGAGACATTTCATTGATGGATTCAACTGATCCAAGGATCGAACGCCCCAACTGCGTATCGCCGTAAAAAGTGTCTGAGAACAGATCATGTACTAGATCACTTGGGTCGTCATCGCGCATAGCGATTTCTTCAAGGACAACTTTTCGCTCGGCGTCGACGTCAGTCACGGTGACAATAGATGAGGTAATCAAATCGGAAATGACGTCGATTGCCATCGGTAGATCACTGTCGATCACACGAGCATAAAAGCACGTGTACTCCTTGCCAGTGAAGGCGTTCATCTCTCCCCCGACCGATTCAATGGAAGAGGAGATTTCAAGGGCGGTGCGTGTTCTTGTGCCTTTGAATAGCAAATGCTCTAGAAAGTGAGAAGCCCCAGCGACAGCCGGGGTTTCATCACGCGAACCTACATTGACCCAAATTCCAACTGCGGCGCTGCGAACCGAAGAGACTTCCTCGGTAACGATCCGCAGGCCGCTTGGTAGAACTGTGCGTCGAACGCTCAACTTTTATTCTGCTGATTCAGTCGGTGCGTCTTCGAGAACAGGAATAAGGGAAAGCTTTCCCTTGGGATCGATCTCTCCGATTTCAACTTGGATCTTGTCGCCGACCTTCAATACCTCTTCGAGGTTTTCGATTCGCTTCCCACCATGCATCTTGCGAATTTGCGAGACGTGTAGAAGTCCATCTTTTCCTGGAAGGAGTGAGACGAACGCACCAAAGGCGGCAAGTTTCACAACGGTACCGAGGTATCTCTCGCCAACTTCTGGCATCTGAGGATTGGCAATGGCGTTGATCTGTGCGCGGGCAGCTTCTGCCTTCGGCCCATCGGTTGCGCCGATGTAGATCGTGCCATCGTCCTCAATAGAGATTTCCGCGCCAGTCTCATCTTGGATCTGGTTGATGATCTTGCCCTTAGGCCCGATAACTGCACCGATCTGATCAACTGGGATCTTGATTGAAATGATGCGAGGAGCGTATGGGCTCATCTCATCAGGAGTGTCGATGGCCTCTGCCATGACATCAAGAATTGCAAGACGCGCTTCCTTGGCTTGGTGAAGTGCCGCGGCAAGAACCGAGGCAGGAATTCCATCCAACTTGGTGTCGAGCTGCAAAGCAGTGATGAAGTCCTTGGTACCGGCAACCTTGAAGTCCATGTCTCCGAATGCATCTTCTGCACCAAGAA
>CAYXIS010000020.1:0-22898 GCA_964465545.1 uncultured Bifidobacterium sp.
GTTGATAAGCGGGTCCACAGTCTCGCCAAGGGCTTGCATATTCCCCCATGGCAAATATTCCATGGCTTGGTAAATTCCAGTGAGGTCGCGACCAGGCACTGGAAGGTCTCGCCATTGAGTCGCGCCGACGGCCAGAACAATCGCGTCATATCGTGATCGCAATTGATGTCCGGTTATCTCCGTACCGACCTCTACTCCTGCACGGAAGCGAGTTCCTTCCGCTTCCATTTGCGCGATTCGTCGGTCCAAGATTGACTTCTCCATCTTGAATTCAGGAATTCCGTAACGCATGAGGCCGCCGATTTTCGACGCCCGCTCGTAGACAGCGACAGTGTGTCCGGCACGAGTTAACTGTTGCGCTGCTGCCAAGCCCGCCGGTCCAGAGCCGATAACCGCAATTGTCTTTCCAGTTAGTCGATCTGGAGAAAGAGGTAGAACGTGACCATTGGCGAATGCTTCTTCGATGATGCGAAGTTCGACCTGCTTGATCGTCACGGCATCGGCATTGATTCCCACTACGCAGGCAGTTTCGCATGGCGCCGGGCACAGGCGGCCAGTGAATTCTGGAAAATTATTCGTCGCGTGAAGGCGGGCCATGGCTTCGCTCTTATCGCCACGCCACATCAGATCGTTCCATTCGGGTATTAGATTTCCCAACGGGCAGCCCTGATGACAAAAGGGGATCCCGCAATCCATGCAACGACCGGCTTGCTTCTGTAGGGTCTCAATGGGCTGTGGCTCGTACACCTCTTTCCAGTCGCGGATGCGGACATCAACGGGCCGCCGTGAAGGCAGTTCGCGGGGAGTCGTCAAAAATCCTTTCGGATCAGCCATTTGCAACCTCCATGACATAGGTATCGGAAGGAATGCCTTCGTCATCTGCTCTTTGCATGGCAGCCAGCACGCGCGCGTAGTCTCGTGGCATGACCATCGATATGCGATGAATCGCATCTTCCCAATCGGCGAGCAATTCTGCTGCCACCTGCGAACCGGTTTCGGCGAAGAATCGATTCACCAAAATGTGGAGCGTACTTCTTTGATCCTGCGGGACCGCGACGATGTCGACCATATCCTTGTTGACTAGTGCTGGATCCAAATCCAAAACAAATGCCCGTCCCCCTGACATGCCCGCGGCAAAGTTTCGCCCCGTGTTACCAAGGACTATGACTAGCCCACCAGTCATATATTCGCAGCCATGATCGCCGACGCCTTCAACCACCGCGGTTGCCCCCGAGTTACGGACGCAGAAACGCTCCCCTACGACACCACGAATGAATATCTCCCCCGACGTTGCGCCGTAGCCAATTACGTTTCCGGCTATGACGTTCAGGTGTGAGGGGAAGACGGCATTCTCGTCCGGCGCCAGAATTATTCGGCCACCCGAGATGCCCTTGCCCACGTAATCGTTCGAATCGCCAAACAGACGCAGGGTGAGGCCTTGTGGAATAAACGCTCCGAAAGATTGGCCCGCCGACCCACGCAAGGTGATATCCACGGTGTTGGCGGGAAGCCCCACGCCTCCAAATTGCCTCGTGATTTCAGCACCCAGCATCGTCCCGACGGTACGGTTGACGTTTCTGACAGGCACTTCGATTTTCACTGGCTCCCTTTTGGTCAGGGCAACATCTGCCATCTGAATGAGGACGTTGTCCAAAGCAGCATCAAGGCCATGGTCCTGCGCGCTGGTTTGGTGAAGCGGGCCTGCAACATCTGGTCTTACCAGCAATGGCGCGAGATCTAAACCGCTTGCCTTCCAATGTTCGACTGCCTTCTTGGTCTCCAACATTTCAATCCGTCCCACGGCTTCTTCAATGGAGCGGAACCCAAGTTGTGCCAGGTGCTCGCGAACTTCCTCTGCTATGTACTGGAAGAAGGTCTCGACGAATTCTGGCTTGCCCGTGAATCGTTTTCGTAATTCAGGATTCTGAGTTGCGACACCAACGGGACACGTATCCAAATGGCACACCCTCATCATCACGCACCCAGACACTACAAGCGGTGCCGTCGCGAAACCGAATTCCTCGGCGCCAAGAAGAGCTGCAATAACAACGTCGCGCCCGGTTTTCAACTGGCCATCCGTTTGGACAACAATTCGGTCGCGCAACCCGTTGAGCAGAAGAGTTTGTTGCGTTTCGGCTAATCCCAATTCCCATGGAGCACCTGCATGTTTCAAAGAGGTAAGCGGTGACGCCCCAGTTCCTCCATCATGACCCGAAATAAGGACCACATCGGCATGGGCCTTGCTTACACCTGCCGCAACTGTTCCGACTCCGACCTCGGCCACTAATTTCACGTGGATGCGTGCGTTTTTGTTTGCATTCTTCAGGTCGTGAATCAACTGAGCCAAGTCTTCGATCGAGTAGATATCGTGGTGCGGCGGAGGCGAGATCAAGCCGACTCCAGGGGTTGAATAGCGAACTTTTGCAATCCACGGGTAAACCTTGTTTCCTGGCAACTGCCCGCCTTCGCCGGGTTTCGCCCCCTGTGCAATTTTGATTTGAATGTCATCGGCGTTTACTAAGTATTCGCTCGTCACCCCAAAGCGTCCGCTTGCCACCTGTTTGATGGCAGAGCGCTTTGAATCTCCGTTCTCCATGGTTACGAAACGAGAAGGATCTTCACCGCCCTCACCAGTATTGGACTTTCCACCAATACGGTTCATTGCAATTGCCATTGTTTCGTGCGCTTCTTGCGATATGGAACCGTACGACATCGCACCCGTGGAAAACCTCTTAAAAATCTCCTCGACTGGTTCAACTTCGTCGATGGAAATTGGGGTTCTCACGTCATACTTGAAGTCGAAAAGCCCGCGGAGTGTCATAAGCGATCTGCTCTGCTCGTCTATTCTCTGGGTGTAACGCTTGAAGACATCAAAGCGCTTGTTGCGCGTTGAATGTTGGAGCGTAAAGACGGTTTCGGGATCGAACAAATGCGGTTCACCTTCACGACGCCATTGGTATTCCCCACCAATAGGCAGGCGCTTAGTTCCGGGAACTTCACCACCTGGTGGATAAGCGATGTGGTGGCGGGCGATCGTCTCTTTGGCGATGACGTCTAGTCCAATGCCGCCAAGGCGCGAAGTAGTGCCTGCGAAGAACTCATCAACCAACTCCTGAGAGAGGCCAATGGCCTCGAAAACCTGAGCACCTGTATACGAAGCGATAGTAGAAATGCCCATCTTGGACATGACTTTCAGTACGCCCTTTCCAAGGGATTTGATCAGGTTTCGCACAGCCATCTCCGGCGTGATTCCTGTAATTACACCTTGATGCACGAGATCTTCTGCGCTCTCCATAGCAAGATAGGGATTAATGGCTGCCGCCCCATACCCGACCAGGACCGCGGCATGGTGAACCTCTCGAACATCGCCAGCTTCGACAATGAGACCAACCTTGGTACGCGTCTTCTCGCGTATGAGGTGATGATGAACTGCCGCAGTAAGGAGTAAAGATGGAATTGGCGCATTATCGGCATCACCATCTCGATCGGAGAGAACGATAAGTCGGGCACCATCTGCGATGGCACGTGAAACTTCAACGCGGATCTCCTCTAGGCGTTGACGAAGGGCGGCACCCTCGCCGGCTACAGGGAAGAGACCTCGCACGATGTGTGCGGCAAAACCTGGATGATCTCCATCGGCGTTCACGTGGATGATCTTTGCCAACTCATCGTTGTCGATTACTGGAAAGTCCAACTGAATCTGGCGACATGAAGCCGGACCTGGATCCAAAAGATTGTGCTCGGGGCCGATGGCTCCACTTAGGGATGTGACGAGCTCCTCGCGAATCGCATCCAGTGGCGGATTGGTCACCTGAGCAAAGAGCTGGGAGAAATAGTCAAAGAGCAATCGAGGCCGATCCGAAAGCGCAGCGATTGGAGAATCCGTTCCCATCGATCCAAGTGGTTCGGCGCCGTTTCGAGCCATCGGAGTAATGATGATTCGCAATTCTTCCTCTGTATACCCGAATGCCCTTTGACGGCGGACAACAGATGAGTGCGGGTAGACGATGTGCTCGCGCGCCGGCAAGTCCACCAGTCTCACCATGCCAGCATGGAGCCACTCGCCATAGGGAGCAGAATTCGCCAACTGATCTTTGATTTCCTCATCCTCGATGATTCGACCAGCTTCAATATCGACAAGAAACATCTTTCCTGGTTGGAGGCGGCCCTTCCTCACAATCTGATCGGCCGGGATATCCAGGACGCCTACTTCGCTTGCGAGCACCACAATGCCGTCATCGGTCACCCAGTAACGCGAGGGTCGCAACCCGTTGCGATCAAGTACTGCGCCGACTTGATGCCCATCGGTGAAGGTTACGCACGCTGGCCCGTCCCACGGTTCCATCAATGAAGCATGAAAAGCGTAAAAGTCTCTGCGGTTCTCGGGCATCGACGCATGGTTTTCCCATGCTTCTGGAATCATCATCAAGACCGAATGAGGCAGTGATCGTCCACCAAGATAAAGGAGTTCAAGCACCTCGTCGAAGGAAGCCGAGTCGCTACCGTGCTCATCAACAATGGGAAAAAGCCGAGAAATGTCTCCGGGAATGTCCTCACTCGCCAACAGGGCTTCGCGCGCCCGCATCCAATTTCGGTTTCCTTTTACAGTATTGATCTCGCCGTTATGAGCGATGAAGCGGTAGGGATGGGCAAGGGGCCACGACGGAAATGTATTCGTGGAAAATCTGGAATGGACAAGTGCGAGTGGTGATACCACTCGCTGGTCTGAAAGCTCAGGAAAGAACTCCTCGAGTTGCCCCGTCGTCAACATTCCCTTATAAACAATGGTCTGGGAAGATAAGGATGGAAAATAGGCTGGCAGAGTATGTTCTACCCGCTTTCGCAGACAAAAAGCTAAACGATCAAGATCCAAACCGGTCTCGCCGGCAGTTCCGCTAAGAAAGAGTTGCTCGAAGCGAGGCATGACCGATAGTGCTGTCTTACCCAGCGAAGACGGATTGATGGGAAGTTGCCTCCACCCGAGGACCTTGAGACCTTCCTCGTTTGCTACCGCTTCAATTTCGGCGTGGAGGTCGCCATCCCCGCTGATGAAGGCGATTCCAGCGACATAGGATCCAGGAGCGGGCAGGTCAAAATCGACCACCTCACGAAAGAAACCATCTGGGATTCGAATGAGAATTCCTGCGCCGTCGCCACTATCAGGTTCTGCGCCCGAGGCACCACGATGCTCAAGATTGCGCAAGGCGGTGAGCGCCTTGATGACGATCTCGTGCGTAGCCACCTTGTTAAGGGTTGCCACCATTGCAACACCGCAGGCATCGTGCTCAAAGGCAGGGTCATAGAGTCCCTGCGCTGGAGGAAGATTTGAAACACCTGCCATGTGATGCGCTCCTGTTGTCCGATGTTGAGGGACGACAGTGGCCCTAAAGAAACTAACTCTTCTGTTGGACCTTGAAAGGCACCAGCAGGAGCGGCAATCCTACCAACTCCCAGAGTGCGCTGAAGACTATATGCCCGTCAGATGGACGAGCGAGCCAATCCCGGCAGTAATTGCCATGCCTATGCAGCCTCCAATAACCACGCGCAGCGTTGGAGCAAAAACTGGCGATCCCGACGTTTTTGCCCCCATGATCCCCGTGATAATGAGCCCGACCACGGCGAAGGCCACGATGCTCCACGCAGCCGCTCCTGGCGTGGGAGCGAATGCGCCCAGGAACGGAATTATTCCCCCGAATACAAAACTTGCCGCTGAGGCAGCAGATGCTTGAACAGGGCGGGCCTTTGTATGAGGGTGTTGGCCGAGTTCATCACGAAGATGGGCTGCAAGGGGATCTTTGGCGTGCATCGCCAAGGCAACTTCGCTCGCCAACTCCGGCGTCAGCCCACGATCTATATAGATATTGGTTAATTCAAGGAGTTCGGCCTCGGGATCGGCCGCAAGGTGGGCCATCTCAAGGAGACGATCTGATTCCTCGATGTCATTTTGCGAACGCACAGACACGTATTCGCCGACGGCCATAGACATCGCCCCTGCAACTATCCCCGCAATTCCCGCTGTAATTAGAAATCCGTGTGCATTTGCGGCCGAGACGCCGATCATCAAACTTGCAGTGGCTACTAAACCATCATTTGCGCCGAGCACTGCGGCCCGTAACCAACCTGCGCGTTGAGCACGATGTTCTTTATTGCGTTTGTAGACCTCTTCCAAACTCATGCTGAAAGCCTACCTCACCAATCTGAAGGCGGCATTCCTCTTCTTCGGCCTGTTCGCCAGAATTGAAACGACGCTGCTATTACAAGAAAAATACTCATCCAAATATTCACGCGCAGCCCTGCAATTGTGTGTGCGGTGTCGATGCGCAGTGATTCTGTAAAGAGACGTCCAACAGAATACGCCGCTATGTAGAAAAGAAAGCCTTGACCCGGCTTGAAGTTATGTTCCAATGACATCAGCATCAGCGCGACAAATACACACCACAGAGCTTCATAAAGAAAAGTCGGATGATAAGTCGAGTATTCCTCGTATCCTGCAGGGCGAAGACCTACCGGGATCTGCAATCCCCAAGGAAGAGAAGTCGGGCGTCCGAATAATTCCCCGTTAAACCAATTTCCCAATCGACCAATGGCTTGAGCGAAAAGTAAACCTGGAGCCAAGGCATCTGCAAATTCTGCAAACGTGAGCAAACCCTCGCGTCCACGACGACGAAGGCGTTCGTGTTGCCACCACGCAACCAGCGTGCCCAAGGCAACCGCACCCCAGATCCCCATTCCACCGTTCCAAATCTTGAAGGCGTCCATTGGTCTCCCATTGGCACCGAAATATGCATCTGGAGAGGTGATCAAGTGATAAAGCCGTCCGCCAATGATGCCCGCAGGCACAGCGGCTATTGCCACATCGGCGACTACGTTCGCGCCGCCACCTGAACGTCGATATCTCTTATCTCCAAGATAAATCGCAAGGGCAATTCCAGTAATGATGCAGAGCGCATAGAAGTGAACCGTGAACGGCCCTACGCTAAATGAAGATACTGACGGCGTAGGGATCCAGCGTCGCATCGCTGGTTACTTTTTGCCCTCTACTGCAGCAGCAAATGCGGCAGGATCAAAGTACTGCGTCTTTCGATCGAGCTCTTTGCCGTTTACGAACACTGTCGGCGTCGCATTGATCTTCTTCTTGGAACCATCGTTTGCGATCTTGGCAACCCAACTCGAATAAGTTCCATTGTTTACGCACTTCTTGAACTTTGAATTGCTCAATCCGACTGCGGCACCAGCAGAAATTAAGCCGGTTTTTGACCACGCTCCCGAATTCTCAGCGCTTTGAGTGGCATAGAGGTATGCATGGAAGGGAAGGAATCTATTCTCATCAGCTGCACAGGCACTTGCGTTTGCAGCTAGTACAGACTCTGGTCCAATGAAGGAGAGAAGGTGGAAAACGACCTTTGCCTTCTTTTCAGATATGAGCTTCTGAATGTAACCGCCGTTGGTGATTTCAAATTGCTTGCAGACCGGACACTGGAAGTCTTCCCAGAGGTCGATAGTGGGCTTGCTCTTGAGATCGGAATTGAATGTGATTCCATAGCCGTCCGCCGATGAGACGCTTGAAGGCGTGGCTCCAACTCCCGGTGTTCTGTTACCCATCACCGAGAAGATAACTCCAACTGCAACGACGAATACGACCATTCCAATCACAATATTGCGAGTAATTTTGTCTCCGCCGCTTTGCTTAGCCACTATCTATTCCTCTTTCTCATCACCTTCGGGGTTCTTTCATAAACGAAACGAGTTGAAGAATAGCGAACTATCGAGTGGGTCGCGAGACGCGCGCTTTAGCGTCCTTCTCGGACGCCTGCGACCAAATCTTCAGCTAGGGCGGCCAGCGCTTCCAAACCAGATTTCTCGTCTTGTGCGTCAAGAAGCACCTTGATGAGGGCTGAACCCACAATCACACCATCGGCATAACTCGCGACAATTCCAGCCTGAGCACGGGTGGACACTCCCAAACCGACTGCAATCGGTAGGTCAGTGACCCGTCGTATTCGCGAAACCAGATCGCGCCCACCTGAGGAAAGATCTGCACGGGCACCGGTGACGCCCATCAAAGACGCGGCATAAACGAACCCAGAGCATTGCGCGGTTACAAGTGCAAGACGATCGTCGGTGGTACTCGGCGCGACAACATAAATCCTGTTGATTCTCGCGGACTCAGTTGAGATTTTCCATTGCTCGGATTCTTCGATGGTCAAATCAGGAGTGATCACGCCTGATCCTCCATTCCTTGCCATATCGAATGCAAAACGTTCGATGCCATATCGCTCGATGGGATTCCAATATGTCATGACGACGGCGGGTAGACCTGATTCGTGTGCAAATCTCAACGTGTCGAAAACATCGGCTGCTCCAGTTCCCGCTCTTAATGAAATATCGGCGGCTTGCTGGATTGTCGGTCCATCCATCACCGGGTCGCTGTAGGGGAAGCCAATTTCAACTGCGTCCACGCCCGCTTGTGCAAGAACAGCTATGGCGTTTTTGCATCCTTGCTTTGATGGAAACCCAGCGGGAAGGTAAGCAATAAGCGCAGCACGATTTTCTTTTCTCGTTTTGACGAACATCTCTTCCAATGAAGTGGGCATCACAATTCAATCTTGAAGTAGTTAGCGGCGGTTTCAACATCTTTGTCGCCGCGACCCGAAAGATTTACGAGAAGAACCGCTCCAGGTCCGCGCTCTCTTCCCACTTCGATTGCGCCAGCGAGCGCATGCGCGCTCTCAATTGCAGGAATAATTCCTTCGGTCTTAGTGAGCAGAGCAAAAGCGTTCATCGCTTGATCATCATTGATTGCCCTGTACTGTGCGCGACCGATGTCGTGAAGGTAAGCATGCTCTGGGCCAACTCCTGGATAGTCAAGCCCCGCGGAAATTGAGTGAGATTCGATAGTCTGGCCGTTCTCGTCTTGAAGAACATACGAACGAGTTCCGTGCAGAACTCCGATGGATCCTCCAGTGATGGTCGCAGCATGACGACCGGTCTCTATGCCCTCGCCGCCGGCTTCAAATCCAATCAAATCCACAGAAGTATCAGGAACAAACGCGTGGAAGATTCCAATGGCATTGGATCCGCCACCAACGCACGCCAGAACCGCATCTGGAAGTCGGCCTACCAGTTCGAGCACTTGGGCACGCGCCTCTTCGCCAATGATCTTCTGGAAATCACGGACCATGGTGGGAAATGGGTGTGGACCGGCCACCGTTCCCAACAAGTAGTGCGTCGTGTCGACGTTTGTGACCCAGTCGCGCATTGCCTCGTTTATGGCATCCTTCAGCGTTCGTGATCCAGTTGTGACGGGAATGACTTCCGCGCCTAGCAATTTCATTCTCGCAACATTAAGAGCCTGCCGCCTGGTGTCTTCTTCTCCCATGTAGACAACGCACTCCAAACCAAACAGGGCGGCGGCAGTAGCAGAGGCAACGCCATGTTGTCCCGCGCCGGTTTCGGCAATGATCCGCTTCTTGCCCATTCGCCTGGTGAGTAGCGCCTGTCCAAGAACATTATTTATCTTGTGGCTACCCGTGTGGTTAAGGTCTTCTCGCTTGAGGAGAATCCGCGCACCGCCTGCATGCTCAGCGAATCGCTTGGCTTCGGTGATGATGCTCGGTCGACCCGTGTAGGTAAGGTGAAGTTGTGCGAGCTCTTCCTGGAAGCCTGGATCATTGATCGCATTTTGATGAGCAACATCCAACTGGTCGAGGGCGCCGATAAGTGCCTCAGGGACAAAGCGTCCGCCAAAGGGTCCAAAATGGCCAATAGCCAATATCGAACTGGGCTGCTCATAAATATTCATAATGTGCCAACTCTACCCTTGCCCCATCAGAGTTCGCAGGGTTGCACCTGGATCGTCGCCGCGGACCAGAGCCTCTCCAATCAAAACCGCATTGGCACCCTGGAGTTGGGCGAACTCCACATCCGCTCGAGATGAAATCCCAGACTCTGCGACCTTCACAATGTGAGATGGAATCCTTGGTAGTAAATCTGCAAATACTTTGCTGTCAACATCAAGTGTTTTGAGATTCCTAGAATTCACTCCGATGATCTGAGCGGAACTCTCCAGAGCTTGCTCCAGTTCCTCCTGTGTATGCACTTCCACAAGAGCCTTCATGCCTAGCTCGTGAGTCAGGGCGAGGAATTCTCTGAGTTGAACCTTGGAAAGCGCCGCAACAATAAGGAGGACAAGATCGGAACCATGTGCTCTTGCCTCAAGGAATTGATACTCATCCACCATGAAATCTTTGCGGAGAATCGGAATCGTTACGCTCCGTCTAACTGCATCCAGATCGTCCAATGACCCCCCAAAACGTCTGCCTTCGGTCAGAACGCTCACCACTGAGGCACCGCTGTCTTGATAGATCCTCGCAAGAGCGGCGGGGTCGGATATCAGAGCAAGTGCACCCTTGCTTGGTGAGGATCGCTTTACTTCAGCAATCACCGAGATATTTTGCCCAAGAAGGCGCTCGCGTGCATCCAGCGGTGGGGATGCAAGTGACATCTGCTCTAAGAGTTGAGACCGAGGGACACGGCGAGCGGCTAAATCTTCTCTCACGCCGACAATGATCTGTTCAAGAACACTCATGCGTCCGGGTCTTTCAAAATTGAAGGATCTATCCCCTGATCAAGGGCGTTCCACGGTGAAAGATCCTTGGGACGGCGCTCATATCGCGACGGAAGTTTGATGATACGACCGACGATGTAGAAAGTGAGAGCCATCAGGGAGACTGAAACGGCGATGAAGGCCAACATCACAGACTGCGCAATTCATTTGCAGCAGCAATGGCACCAAGAACCGCGGCAGCCTTATTCATGGTTTCTTGGTTCTCTGCCTCCGGATCCGAATCAGCAACTATTCCGCCGCCTGCCTGCACATAGGCAATTTTGTCGCGAATGACCGCGGTGCGAATTGCAATGCAAGCATCTATGTTTCCCGTGAAATCTAGGTACCCGATGGCGCCACCGTATATTCCACGACGAGTAGGTTCGAGGGTTTCTATGATCTCCATTGCACGAGGCTTTGGCGCCCCAGAAAGAGTTCCTGCGGGAAATGTGGAGAACAGCGCATCAATGGGAGTGAAAGACTTCGCAAGCGTTCCAGTGACCGTTGAGACAATATGCATGACGTGAGAGAAACGCTCGATATGCATGAATTCAACGACTTCCACAGTGCCAGGCTCGCACACTCTTCCTAGATCGTTGCGCCCAAGATCCACCAGCATCAAAGGCTCTGCACGCTCTTCGGGATCGGCAAGGAGCTCCTCGCTCAACCTGAAATCTTCCTCAGGTGATGCCGAACGATGACGCGTGCCTGCGATCGGATGGATGAGCACCTCCCCATCGGTCACCTTGACCAGAGCTTCAGGGCTTGACCCCACCACATCAATTCCATCCCGTAATCGCAAGATATACATATAGGGACTCGGATTGTGAAGCCTCAACATTCGATAAACGTCGAGAGCGTCTGCACTGCATTCCATCGAGAATTTCTGCGACAAAACGATCTGAAACGCCTCACCTGCAATGATCTCTGTTTTAGCACGATTCACATTTGATCGATAAGTCTCAGCCAAGGTGTGGCGTTTGTAGTTTGGCACCTCGTGTCGATCAATTTCAGCAAGATAGCCAGGAATCGATCCAAGGAGATCACTTTGCATTCGATCTAGACGAGACTGAGCATTCACCCACGCCTCATCGACATTCTTATCGCTTCCATCCCAGTTAATCGCGTTTGCAATAAGGGTGATAGTTCCATCGGTATGGTCAACGACAGCGAGGTCGCTTGTAAGCATGAAAGTGAGGTCAGGAACCTGAACATCCTTGGTTGCCAGATTCGGCAATTTCTCCAGCGATCGAACGCAGTCGTAACCCATGTAGCCCACCAGTCCGCCGGTGAGAGGCGGCAGTCCGGGGATTTTCGGAGAACGAAGTTGTGCCGATGCTATCCGCAGTGCGTCCAGGGGAGGCATCCCGGAAGGAGCACCCGCAGGAGGAGTGCCCTTCCAGACTCCGATTCCATTTTCTTCGGTCAACGTGGCATCACTTCTTACGCCAACGAAGGAATAACGAGACCACACACCGCCATGCTCGGCTGACTCGAGGAGGAATGTTCCGGGAGCATTCTTGGCGAGTTTGCGGTAGACGCCAAGCGGAGTCTCACTGTCGGCCAAAAGTTTTCGCCAGACAGGTATGACGTTGAAATCTTTAGCGAAACTACGAAACTCTTCGATCCTCATTTACGGGTCATCTCCACATGATTGTGGAAACAGGTCCGATCTCCTGTATGGCAAGCTCCCCCGACTTGCTGCACCTTCAGCAATACTGCATCGCCGTCACAATCAAGATCGATGGAAGTGACAGACTGAGTGTGACCCGAAGTTGCCCCTTTTACCCACAATTCATTGCGACTTCTGCTCCAGTACGTAGCTCGGCCGGTCGCTATGGTCGCCGCAAGGGATTCTTGGTTCATCCATGCCAGCATCAACACTTCACCACTTTCGGAATCTTGCGCGATCGCGGCCATGAGATCGGTGGGGCTTTTCAATAGGTTCAGGACCCCTGCAGGCAGTTCAAATGTGTCTGACATACCCGCATTCTGCCCTATTGGCTGCTCACCTCGCGAATGCAATAACCTGCTTGGCTTAAATAGCGTTTCACATCTTGAATTCTGAAGGTTCCGAAATGAAAGACACTGGCCGCCAGAAGTGCATCAGCCCCGGCGTCTAGAGCCTGCGCAAAATCTTCAAGGGCTCCAGCTCCTCCACTGGCGATGAGCGGCACTCGCGAAATTGGCCGGACCGCTCTGATCATTTCGACGTCGTAACCTTGACGCGTTCCATCCGCATCCATTGAGTTAAGAAGAATTTCACCAACCCCCAATGCGCAGGCTTTCTCGATCCACTCAAGGGCGTCAATCCCCGTACCTTTGCGCCCTCCATGTGTTGTGACCTCGAATCCTGAATCGGTTTTCGCGCGGCGAGCATCGACGGAGAGAACTAGAACTTGCGATCCGAAGGCGTCAGCAATTTCGGCGATCAAGTCAGGGCGGGCAATTGCGGCAGTATTGATCGACACCTTGTCGGCGCCGGCACGCAAGAGTTGGTTCACATCTGGCACCGAACGAATTCCACCTCCGACAGTGAGCGGAATAAAGACTTGATCTGCGCTCTTTCTTACTACGTCAAGCGTGGTCTCGCGGTCAGAACTGCTCGCAGAAATATCGAGAAAAGTTAGTTCATCAGCTCCTTCTCGTTGATACAACGAGGCCATCTCAACCGGGTCTCCGGCATCAATGAGGTTGGTGAAATTCACACCCTTGACTACCCGACCTTCGGTGACGTCAAGGCAAGGAATAATTCGTACCGAGAGCGTCATGCGCGCGTTGCCGCCAGCGCCTGAGGAAAAGTAAATGCTCCTGCGTAAAGCGCCTTGCCGACAATCGCACCCTCGACACCAATGGGGCGAAGAGCAGCAAGGGCCTTAATGTCGGCAAGAGAGGAAATTCCGCCGCTAGCGATAACTGGTTTGTCGGTGGCCGCGCAAACGGACTTCAACAATTCGAGGTTGGGGCCGGTCAAAGTCCCGTCCCGTTCTACATCGGTGACTACATATCGCGCACAGCCGTCGCGATCCAAACGTTCGAGGGCCTCGTAGAGGTCTCCGCCTTCTTTGGTCCAGCCTCGTGCGGCCAATGTGCGACCACGAACGTCAAGTCCTACTGCAATTCGATCTCCGAATTCTGCAACAACTCGTGAGGTCCAATCAGGATTCTCCATGGCTGCCGTACCAAGATTTACCCTTCTGCAACCTGTCGCTAGTGCTCTCGCAAGAGACTCGTCATCGCGAATTCCACCCGATAACTCAACTTTGATATCTAACCGTCCGACAACCTTCGCCAGTAATTCTGCATTGTTTCCGCGACCAAATGCTGCGTCCAAGTCAACAAGGTGAAGCCAATCGGCGCCTGACCGCTGAAATTCGAGAGCTACTTCCAGTGGGTCGCCATAGACTGTCTCGCGAGCCAGTTCGCCTTGAACAAGGCGAACGGCTTGACCGTCCTTGACGTCGACGGCGGGAAGTAATTCAAGGTATTGCGAAGTCATAGCGTCTTAGTCCAATTCTTAATCAGTCGTAATCCAGCAGAACCAGATTTTTCAGGGTGGAATTGGGTCGCACTCATGGCTCCGTCCTCTACTGCGGATATGAAGGTCTCGCCATATTCGGTCCAACTCACCTTTTGCCCCACCGCTTTCTTTGCCGCATAGGAGTGGACGAAATAGAACGACTCACCCTCAACTCCATCAAAAAGAATTGACCCTTGCGGAGCAATCACGGTGTTCCAACCCATGTGTGGAAGAACGGGCGCACTCAACTTACTCACGGAGCCTGGCCAAATTCCTACCCCTGGAGTACCACCAGCATATTTCAATGATGGCTCCAAACCCTCCTGGAAGAATATCTGCATTCCAATGCAGATTCCCAGTGTTGGGCGCTGCTTGGAATTTCTTTCACGGATGATTTCGTCCCCACCGATGCCGACGAGCCCGCTCATGCACGATTGAAATGCTCCAACTCCGGGGACAACGAGACCATTTGCCTCTAGGGCTGTCTTGCGATCTGAAGTCACCACAACTTCGGCGCCAGTTGTTTCAAAGGCGCGTTGTGCGGAGCGAAGATTGCCCGAGCCGTAATCAAGAATCGCGATCAAAGAGAACCTTTAGTGGAAGGGATTCCAGAGACACGCGAATCAATGGTGACTGCGTCGCGAAGGGCTCTTGCAACAGCCTTGAATTGCGCTTCCAAAACATGGTGAGCGTTTCGTCCTTCTAGAACTCGCACATGCAATGCGATGTGAGCTTCGGCAACGATAGATTCCCAGATATGCCTTCCCAGGGTCGTATCAAAAGTTCCGATTAGCTCGACGATCTCGGGTTGGCGATGCACAAGGTATGGTCGACCAGAGAGGTCTACAGCGGCTTGCACAAGAACTTCATCAAGAGGGACCATCGCGTCGCCGAAGCGGCGAATCCCTGTCTTGTCCCCCAGAGCTTCTCTCAGTGCCTGCCCTACTGCAAGGGAGGTGTCTTCAACCGTGTGGTGGGAATCGACATCGACATCGCCCTGAGTCTTCACCCGTAGGTTAAATCCCGAATGCTTGCCGAGTTGTCCCAACATATGATCGAAGAAGGGAACACCGGTTGCAATATCGATCGTCCCATGGCCATCAAGGTTGAGTTCAACCAATACATGAGATTCCTTGGTTTCTCTTTCGACATGAGCAGTTCTCATATATTTCCTCCCGGTGATTTGCCCAGTGATCTGGCAAGTGAATCTATGAACCTCTGATTTTCGGCCGCGTTGCCGACAGTCACTCTCAAGTACCCAGATAATCCCACATCTCGTACCAGTACGCCTTGGTCTAGGAGGGATTGCCACACATCCTTGGAGGACGGAACGGAGAATAGAAGGAAATTCGCACTGCTGGGAATCACTTCTGCACCCAGTTTTTTAAGATCCGAGACCATTCGCTCGCGATCTGCAACAAGCGTGGCCACGTTTGCAAGAAGCTCCTCGCTGTGTTCGAGGGCGACTAAAGCGATTGCCTGGGTAATCGCGCCCAAGTGATATGGCAGCCTCACCAATTGAAGAGCGGTAATGACTTCCTTATTGGCAGCGAGGTACCCCACTCGCGCACCGGCAAACGCGAATGCTTTGCTCATAGTGCGAACCACAAGAATATTTGGATATTTTGAAAGAAGAGTTATCGCAGAAGGCTCGCTTGAAAACTCTGCATACGCCTCGTCCACTGCCAACAGCCCTGAAACCTCCGCAGTCGCCTTTGCAAGCCTTTCTATATCTTGCAAGGCAATTGCCGTGCCCGTTGGATTGTTGGGCGTTGTTATGAAGATCAATTTGGCCTTTGTGTCTCGTATTTGTTGGCAGGCGCGGTTTACATCCAGAGAGAAGTCAGGATTTCGATTCCCATTGACCCACGGTGTCCCTGTCACTCGAGCGATCAACGGATGCATGGAGTACGAAGGGGTGAAACCCAATGCACTGTCTCCACCGAAGGCTAGAAAGAGTGACTGAATAATTTCATTGCTGCCGTTGGCCGCCCAAATATTCTGCTCGGACAATTGTGTCTGCGAGCGGGCATTGAGGAAATTCGCCAAACTCTTGCGAAGCTCGATGAGATCGCGGTCTGGGTAGCGGTTAAGCGACCCGGCCACCTCGCCGACTCGTTGAGCAATCGCGTTGACTAGTTCCTGGGACGGCGGGTATGGATTCTCATTTGTATTGAGTTGGGCAAGCGAAGACAATTGCGGGGCGCCATACGGAGATAAACCCCTCAAGTCGCGGCGAAGTGGCAACCAACCTGGCCACTCTTGTTGGCTCATTCTTCTTCCAGACGCACAGACATCGCCTCACCGTGTGCCGGAAGGTCTTCCGAATTTGCAAGGGTGATAACCGTTGGCGCTATGTCACGAAAGGCTGATTCGTTGTATTCAATGAAGTGGAGGCCACGCAAGAATGTCTGAACCGAAAGGCCACTCGAGTGACAGGCACATCCACCTGTTGGAAGGACGTGATTGGACCCTGCCGAGTAATCGCCGAGTGAAACTGGCGAAAATCGCCCGATGAATACTGCGCCCGCATTGCGAATGCGTAACGCGTCTTCACGGGCATGGACAGTCTGTATTTCCAAATGCTCGGCAGCGTAGGCGTTCACAACGTCGAGGCCTTGATCAAGAGTGTCTACAAGAACAATCGCCGATTGAATGCCTGAGAGCGCCTCAGTGATTCTTTTGGAGTGCTTAGTTTTTGGAACGCGAACGCGAATCTCGTTTTCGACCGCGCGTCCAAGTTCCGGTGAGGTGGTCACCAGGATCGCTGCGGCAATCGTGTCATGTTCTGCCTGGCTCATCATGTCTGCAGCGACATCGGCTGCGCTTGCGCTCTCATCGGCAAGGATCGCAATCTCTGTTGGACCGGCTTCCGAATCGATCCCCACAATCCCACGAAGTGCCCGTTTTGCGGCCGCGACATAAATGTTTCCGGGACCGGTGACCATGTCGACGCGTTCGCACAGGCCTTCCATGCCGTAGGCAAATAGGGCGATCGCTTGCGCTCCACCCACGGCATAAACCTCGTAAACACCCAGAAGCGCGCACGCCGCCAAGATTGTCGGATGTGGCCAACCGCCGAAGTCCCTCTGCGGCGGAGACGCGACGGCGATACTTCCGACCTCTGCTATCTGTGCGGGAATGACGTTCATCATGACGCTGCTCGGATATACCGCGCGCCCCCCAGGCACATACAGTCCCACTCGATCTACCGGGATCCACCGCTCTGTGACAGTTCCGCCCTCAACCACCTCTGTCAGGGTTTCATCGCGTCTCTGACTTTCGTGGACCTGAACAATTCGGGCTATGGAAACTTCGAGCGCTGTTCGAATCACGGGATCGAGATCCGCCAGGGCCTTGTCGATCAGGTCACGCGGGACGCGGATCGACGGCGGCCTAACCCCGTCGAACTCCTGAGCCAATTCAAGGAGGTCATTCTCTCGGCCCCTCGCCACTCGCTTGAGAATCGGAGAAATCAGGCTCATCGCCTCGGCAACATCCATAGCGGCCCGCGGCAACTCAGCTTGGTATCCGGCCTTGGAAAGGGCACGACCGCGGAAATCAACGGTACGTATCATCGCCTACGCTCATTTCTCCCCCGGTGGTCAATGGGCTAGGGGCCATTGGACAGCGGGTTAAGTCTAGAGGCAGGAACTTTGGCCCTGAGCCCACATTAATCCGGAGATCTCAAAGCACGTTTGGCGCACATGGCCTATAAGAGGCAGTCTGCCCCAAGAATCTCTTTGAGATCGGCGCTCAGACTCGGTGAGGCGGTGACTTTCGGCTCCAATTTCAAGACAGTGCTTTTACCGTGGTCTTCTAGTTGAAGGTGCACCTCGCGGGCTCCGAGATGGGTCCGAAGAATCTCCTTGAGTCGGTCAACCACTGGCGGGGTACATTGAACTATCGGCATCCTGATGACAAAAGGTCCGAGCGCACCTTGGGAAATCTCCGGAAAACTCAATTCGAGTGCGGTAAAGCGGATTTGGTCTTCTCTGCGGTCTACTCGTCCTCGAACTACCACAACTCGATCCTCGGTAAGCGTCAATGCATATTGTGTGTATGTATTGGCGAAGAACAAAGCCTCAATCGACCCTTCCAAATCCTCGATTGTCACAATCGCCCATGAAGCGCCTTGCCTTGTCACCTTCCTTTGAATTCCGGTGACCAATCCGCCGATCGTCACCATTCGCTCTTGTGAAGACGCGTCGTCAAGCAGTTGGCTGATAGTGACATCCGTCGCCGTTCGAAGGATATGTTCGATGCCCAAAAGAGGGTGGTCAGAGACATAAAGACCGAGCATCTCTCTTTCATAGCTGAGCAACTGGGTCTTTTCCCACTCGCCTGTCGGTATATCGATTTCGATGCCCGAATTATTTTCGACGGCCTCGCCGCCGAACAAATCGAACTGGCCAATTGCTTCTGCGCGCTTGGTTTCGATAATCGAATCAATCGCCTCGAGGTGAACGCCCATCAGACCCTTTCGCGAGACTCCGAAGGAATCAAACGCACCCGCCTTAATGAGCGACTCGATGGTTTTCTTATTGCACACTTGCGCATCCACCTTGGATAGGAAGTCGCCAAAAGATGTGAACCGTCCCTTTTGTTCTCGTGCACGCTTGATGGATGCAACGACACCTTCTCCAACATTGCGGATAGCGGCCAGCCCGAAACGAATGTCGACTCCACGTGGCGTGTACTCGGAGTTGGACTCATTTACATCGGGTGGGAGAACCTGAATCCCCATCCTCCTACACTCGCTTAAGTACAGTGCCGACTTATCCTTGTCATCGCGAACACTGGTTAGAAGCGCTGCCATGTATTCCGTTGGATAATTCGCCTTAAGGTAGGCGGTCCAATAGGAAACCATCCCGTAGCCGGCACTATGCGCTCGGTTGAACGCATAGTCCGAGAAAGGAATCAGCGTCTGCCAGAGTTTTTCAATGGCGGCATCGCTAAAACCGTTGGTCTTCATCCCCTCTCGGAAGAATACGTACTCTTTATCCAATATCTTTCTGTCCTTCTTGCCCATGGCCTTACGAAGAAGATCTGCGCGACCTAGTGAGAAACCCGCCACCTTCTGGGCAATGGCCATTACCTGCTCTTGGTAGACGATCAATCCGTATGTATCGCCAAGAATTTCCTGTAGTGGCACCGAAAGTTCGGGATGTATGGGTTCAACTGCCTTGCGGCCGTTCTTTCGATCCGCGTAGTTGTTGTGCGCGTTTTCGCCCATCGGTCCTGGTCGATAGAGGGCTATGACGGCTGAAATGTCGGCAAAAGAATCCGGCGCCATCGAACGCAGCAGTGCCCTCATCGGCCCGCCATCGAGTTGGAACACACCCAATGTGTCGCCGCGACCTAGCAACTCGAATGTTTTTAGGTCATCCAGCGTCAGGGATTCAAGAAGTACGTCCTCTCCCTTGTTCGCTTTGATATTGAGCAGGCAGTC
The DNA here is from genome assembly GCA_964465545.1 of uncultured Bifidobacterium sp. Taxonomy (GTDB): domain Bacteria; phylum Actinomycetota; class Actinomycetes; order Nanopelagicales; family Nanopelagicaceae; genus QYPT01. The sequence goes on from CAYXIS010000020.1 coordinate 19,579, forward strand.
ATCCATTACCGATAAGTTTCGAAGGCCGAGGAAGTCCATCTTCAGCAATCACGTGGCTTCACACGCACCCATATCAAACTGGGTGATGATTGCCCCGTCTGCCTCGCGTCGATGAATTGGAATAACGTCAAGGAGCGGCTCGCGCGAAAGAATGACTCCTGCCGCATGGACTCCCCATTGGCGCTTCAACCCCTCAAGGCCAAGGGCTGTATCCACCACACGTTTTGAATCAGGATCGGATTCATACAGTGCCCGGAACTCGCCAGCTTCCACGTAACGATCATTCTTAGGGTCGAAGACTCCCGCCAGCGAGATGTCCTTGCCCATGATTGCTGGCGGGAGGGACTTGGTCAGTCTCTCCCCTACTGCATATGGATAGCCAAGGACTCGGCTGGAATCCTTTATCGCCTGTTTTGATTTGATCGTTCCGTACGTGATGATCTGAGCGACTCGATCCTCGCCGTACTTTTGTGTCGCGTATCGGATCATTTCTCCGCGACGACGCTCATCGAAGTCCAGATCAATATCCGGCATGGAAATTCTCTCGGGATTGAGAAAGCGCTCGAACAACAGTCCATGCTCAATCGGATCCAGCGCAGTAATACCGAGGGCGTAGGAGACAAGGGAGCCCGCTGCGGATCCACGGCCAGGTCCAACACGTATGCCTTCCCTCTTTGCATGACCAACAAGGTCGGCAACAACGAGGAAATAGCCAGGAAAGCCCATCTTGATCATGACATCGAGTTCGTATTGGAGGCGCTCCATGTGCTCAACAGGAATCTGCCCTCTCATCTTCTCGGCCAGACCACGGGTAGATTCCTTCCGAAGCCAACTGTCCTCAGTTTCGCCATCTGGCACTGTGAATTTTGGCAGAAGGTTCTCCCCTTCGCGAAGGGTCACATTGCACCGCTCTGCCACCAACAGTGTGTTGTCGCAACTCTCTGGAATGTCTTTGAACAATTCGCGCATCTGATCTGCAGTCTTCAAATAGAACTGATCGTTTTCGAACTTGAATCGTTTTGGATCTGCCAGAGTCGATCCAGATTGGACGCAGAGCAGAACCTCATGCGCCGCCGCGTCAACTTGGCGCGTGTAATGCAAATCGTTAGTTGCTAGTAGCGGGAGCTTCAACTCTCTTCCCAATTTGAGAAGGTCCTCCATCACTCGCGATTCAATCGAGATGTTGTGATCCATCACCTCAAGGAAGAAATTCTCAGGCCCGAAGATATCTCGAAGCTCTCCTGCCGCCCTTGCCGCCTCTTTGTATGCCCCCATGCGCAAACGCGTTTGAATCTCGCCGCCCGCGCATCCTGTTGTAGCGATCAAGCCTTTGCTGTACTTCGATAGAAGTTCGCGATCCATGCGTGGCTTGTAGTAATAACCCTCGAGTGAGGCCAATTAGGAGAGACGGTAGAGATTGCCCAGTCCCTCATTGTTTTCAGCGAGCAAAGTCATGTGTGTATACGCGCCACCGCCGGATACGTCGTCTTCTCCGCCTTCAGCCCACTTGACCCTTCGCTTGTCGAATCGCGATTCGTGGGCAACATAGGCTTCAATGCCAATGATGGGTTTGACGCCGTTCTTTTTCGCTTGCTTGTAGAAATCAAATGCACCAAATACGTTGCCGTGATCGGTCATCGCAATCGCAGGCATTCCTAGTTTGGCGACCTCGCTGACTAATTCGCCAACGCGTGCGGCACCATCGAGCATCGAATACTCGGTGTGTACATGGAGATGAACAAAAGAGGTCACGATTGGTGAGACTAGTCCTTAAGGCAGGACGGAAGAGTCAAGCAACGCGAGGGCTCGGACTAAATCCGCAGGATAGGGCGCATGAAAATCCATAGGCGCGTTGGTGAGTGGATGACGAAAGCGCAGCTCCAGCGCATGAAGCCACGGTCTTGACATTTCCAAGCGCGCTGCCAACGTGGGATCGGCGCCGTAAGTGAGATCTCCCACAAGTGGATGGCGAAGGGCAGAGAAATGGACTCGAATCTGGTGAGTCCTTCCGGTCTCAAGTTCGACTTTAACCAGAGAAACAGCCCGATAGAACTCAATCACTTCGTAGTGAGTAATGCTCGGTTTTCCCTGAGCGACCACCGCGAAGCGATAGTCCTCTTTGGGGTGTCGATCAATCGGTGCGTCAATGGTCCCAGCAGGCGGATCCATATGACCCTGTACGAGGGCGTGATAGATCTTCTCTACCTCTCGATTCTTAAAAGCGCTTTTCAAGAATGAATAAGCCTGATCGGTTTTCGCGACGACCATGAGGCCACTTGTTCCCACGTCAAGGCGATGAACGATCCCCGCACGTTCGGCAGCACCGCTCGTGGAGACCGTATAGCCGGCCGCGCTCAGCGCGCCAACGACGGTTGGACCAGTCCAGCCAGGACTTGGATGAGCGGCACAACCGACTGGTTTATTGATCACGACGATCGAGTCATCGTCGTAAATAACTGATAATCCTTCAAGGGGTGTCAATGGTATTGGCTCGCCAAGGGCGGTTTCGGGCATGAGAATCTCTATTACTTGGCCTGCTTTGACCCGTTCGGATTTCTGCATCGGCTTGCCGAGGGAGGTGACTTCCCCGGATTCGAGCAGGCGGGCAATGACAGTTCTTGATAGTCCAAGAACACGAGTTAGGGCACTGTCGACTCGTTCACCGTCGATTCCTTCTGGGATGGCAAGGGATCGCATATCACGCGCCATTGGAGTCGTCGCCCCTCGATTGATTCTTCGTTGTCGGCGAAATGTTGCGAAGTGACAAGTAGCTAGCAAATACCGCGGCGATCACAATTGACGCATCTGCAAGGTTGAATACTGGCCAATGCGGTAGTTCGATCCAGTCGATGACTTGGCCCTTCATAACCCCTGTCCTAGCATTCGCCCGAAGAATCCGATCAGTTAGATTTCCCAGTGTCCCACCCAGGACAAGGCCAAGAACAACTCCCCATCTTCTTGAGGTTATGCGCGGCGCCCAGTATCCGATTGCCAAAATGACGAGGATTGCAAAAGTTGCCAGCAGAATTGCGCCCCCGGTCGCGAAGCTAAAGGCGGCGCCGGAATTTCGTGTAAAAGTGAGTTTGAGCAGATTGCCGATGAGTTTTCTAGGTTCCTGGTCGTCTAGGTAATTAAGCGCCCAATTCTTGCTGACATAGTCAGTTGCCCACACAAGTGCCGCGACCAGAAGGACGCTGCCCCAAATCGGATACTTTCGGCGCAATGTAAGCGCCGTTCTTCCTTCTGTTTGCAGATCATGCACAAAGTGGCGCGAGGGAAAACTTGCAAACGCGCCTTACCAATCGACTTGCCGCACTCTT
>CAYXIS010000021.1:0-21938 GCA_964465545.1 uncultured Bifidobacterium sp.
GGAAGTGCCGCGGCGCCGTATTACCAAGCTCCGAGTGAGGATCTTTCGCGTCCTGGAATCACATGGTTTCCGACGCAAGGCAAGAATGTCTTCAACTGGTGGCGAATTCCGACGATGTGGTACCACGAGGCGGTTCCAGGTCATCATCTTCAAGTCGCGACAGCAATTATCGAGAAAGACCACTTGACCCGCTTTCAACGAACGGAAGCGTGGACTAGCGGTCATGGCGAAGGATGGGCTCTGTATGCCGAGCGCCTCATGGATGAGATTGGCGCTTTCAAAGATCCCGGACTCGAATTGGGTCACCTTTCCGCGCAAGCTTGGCGTGCAGTGCGTGTGGTCGTGGATATCGGCCTTCACTTGGGTTACGAGGACCCCAATGGCAAGGTGTGGAATTACGATTCTGCAGTCGAATTGTTATGCAGCCATGCAATTCTTGATGCGGATTTTGCAAAGAGCGAAATTGATCGGTATCTAGGAATCGGCGGTCAGGCTATCTCATACAAAGTTGGCGAGAGAGTCTGGATGAAAGCGCGCGAGGATGCCAGGAAACGCATCGGAGATCGGTTCTCGCTGAAGAAATTCCACGCATTCGCCCTTCGCCTCGGGCCGATGGGTCTAGATCCATTCGAGGAAGAACTCTCCACATGGGATGGGAACTAAATTCGGCCTAGTTGATGCGAACCAAGTTCCCTGCATCGTTGATTATCGTCGGAACCGCCTGCATCGCCGGGTAATTGAGAACGACTACTTCGGGCCTATCGGGGAATTGCACAACGGCTTGGTTAGGCGATGCCGAGTTGTATGTGACCGTGGCTCCGCTTGTCAGGGTTGTTGTTCGGCCGTTCGCACCTAGGAGAGGATGAGGTTGGGCGTCGTAAGTCGAGTAGTTCTTGTAAGTCCCGACAATTACATCGAATTGCGTCAAGTCCGAAACATTCGCACCCGCGGGCCGATAGGTAATCTGATCCATACCGTTAGTGGAAGTGTGGTTTGCATACGAGTCTCCCTGCTTGGCATTCAACCAATATACGGTTCGATTTTCTGCCTTGATAGATTGAATCAACTCGGCAGCTGACATTGATTGGACTCCCGATGCCACAGTGACTTCATTGAAAGTAGCGGGAGCATGAGAATCGGCGACCTGCAGTCCCGTGAATGCAACGACAGAGCCGACAATCGCGGTTATAAGAATAACTTTGCCGAGCCTAAAGGCCCGAGATTCCTCTTCATAATAAAGTGGTTGTTCAATTGGAAGACCCTCGTCGTAGGGGACGATCGCCTCAACCGCATCGGCGGACTCCCTCAAGGCTCTGTCAATCAGGTATTGCGGGATGACGACAGTTACGCCGTTGCGCCGTGCGCTGGGGGAAGACACCGGAACCTCCTGCAAATGAAATTGACTTGGATTAAGTCAAGTCGGCTTGGCGGGAAATAACGATAAGAGGGATGTCCCCTTTTTAGCGGTTTTTAGGAGTGGAGGGATGGCTACTGGATCGGCTCCAGGTTCTGGGCGTCCATGACGAGGGTAGATACCTTCTGGAAAGAAGGGTAGTCAATGGTGACTATTTGCGGCCTATCCTTGAAAGCAATGATCGAGTGGTCGGGTGATGCCGGGCTGTAGGTGACGCTCACATTGCCGACATTCTCGACTACTGTGCCGCTTCCTCCCCCAAGGGGACGCAACTGCATGTTGTAAAGGTGTGAGTCCCTATATGTCTTCACGACGAGGTCCAGCTGGTTCAAGTATCCGGGGTTGGCGTTACTTGGAAGATAGGAGATGACGTCAATTCCGTTTACTGACGTGTTGTTGGAATACATGTCTCCAGTCATGCGGTTGAGCCAGAAGACTGGTCGGCCTTGGCTGCTTACCGTTGCAATAAGTTGCTCGGCCGTCATGGTTTGAACACCAGATGTTTTCATGAGATCTTGGACGATTTGCGGTGAGTGAGACGCCGAGATCTGCAATCCGACGTAAACAACAACGGGCCAGAACAATGTGTTGACCAAAACAAAACCGAGGAATCTCATTCGGCGCGAGCGGCGATCGCTGTAGAGTCCCTCACTCAACGTTTTCTCTTCAAGAGAGATGATTTCGTTGAGGTAATTCTCAGTTTCTTCGGGCGCATGCGTCTCTGCCGGTCGCGGTGATGCTGCTGACCTGTAGTCGAGTGATGCGTCGTATATGCTCACTGTTGCCTCCGGGGATGAGTGTTACCACTCTAGGAGGTATGTGGACTCACCACAATGGAGATAACCCCTAGTCGTCATCCAGTAAAACTACGGATGATCCTGTACGTGTTTTCCCTCTTTGAACTACAAGAACCCAGGATTCGACGCGATCTTTGCCCTATTAGAAGGCTAAAGAGCGGCTTGGACCTTCAGGGCCCGAGCAAGTGCATCGCGCCCCTCTGCAACAAGTCGACGCAATCCGGGCGATGCGTTCTTGCCGGTGACATCTAGCCAGTGGTTGGCCTTGTCAAGGGTCGTCTTGGTAGTGCTGTACATGGGGAATGCATATTGAGTGAATCGAGTTGTAGCCTCGATGGACTTGCGACCCGACATCACGACGACCAATTCGAAATAATTGTCGACGTAGCTTTCAATGAGATCGCGATGCAGCGGTCGATTGAAACCGTTGATCAGCGCAACTCGGTTGGCGTTTGAAGTTGATTCGCTGGCGATCTGCGCCCATGCTTTCGCTTTGTCTTCCACTGTGGGAAGTGCTGCTATGGCATGAAGATGGCTCAATTCGCCAAGCGTAGAAGGATCCTTCTTGAGTTCCTCATCCAATTGCGAACGAGTCACAAGCCCGCGTTCTGCAAGTGAGCAGAGTAGATGCCAACGCAAATCTGCGTCCAATTTGAGACCGTCGAGTTCGCCCTTCAGAACCGTGGCAATCCGCTGATTCTGCACGTCGGAATTTGCCAGGGTTGCAAAGGAGCGGGCGAATTGGAGTTGGTGGTCGCTCTCGGGTTCGGATGAATCCATCATGACTTCGAGTCCGCCTGCCACGCGAGTCCTGAGTGAGTCGCGTACCGATTCATTGGCGTACTGATCGACGGCCGTTGCCAACCGCTCTGTAATTTGGGATACGACAGTAATGTCGGTTTCTCCGGGCAGGCCTGTAAGTGCGATGTCCACGTAATCAGTGGCAGAAATTTCGGCGTCACGGAGCATGTCCCACGCAGCGCTTGAGCAGAGAGCGCGCGCGAGTGAGTCGCCAATATTGCCGAGGTGATTCTTCAACGTAGCAAGTGAATGCTCGTCGAAACGGATCTTGGCATAGGTCATATCGCCGTCGTTGAGGAGAACAAGGTCGGCAACTTTCTCGCCAACTAATTCAGGGACTTGAGTGAGCGCGCCCGTTATATCCAATTCGACGGACCGCCTGCGAAGGATTACTCCGTGTCGCAGGTCGTAGAGTCCCACCGCCATGCGATGAGGACGCAGTTCGGTGGAATCCTCAGGCATGGTCGGTGCCTCTTGTATGACTCCGACTCCGGTGTAGACCCCGTCAACAACCTTGAGTGATGGACGCAGGGTGTTTACTCCTGCGGTTTCAAGCCATGTGGCCGACCACTTCTTTAGGTCGCGTCCGCTAGTTGCTTCTAGTTCCATGAGAAGATCAGCAAGAGTGGTGTTCTTGTACGCGTGTTTGGAGAAGTATTTCTGCAGCCCCCGAATGAAGTTGTCGCGTCCCACATAGGCCACCAATTGCATGAGCACGGAGGCGCCTTTTGCATAGGTGATTCCATCGAAATTGTTGTTGGCCGTGTCGATGTCTTTCACATCAACGGCAATCGGGTGCGTGGATGACATTTGGTCTTGGCGAAGTGCCCAGGTTTTGCGCCGAGCGTTGAATTCGGTCCAAATGTCCTTGTAATCAGTAGCCTCTTGAGTTGCTGTGTAGGAGGCCCATTCGGCGAATGACTCGTTGAGCCAGACGTCATTCCACCATTTCATGGTGACCATGTTGCCGAACCACATGTGCGACATCTCATGAAGGATCGTGTTGGCACGGTACTTATAGAGGCGTTCGGTGACACGGCTTCGATAGACAAAGAGATCTTCTTTGAATGTAACCGCGCCGACGTTTTCCATGGCGCCCCAGTTGTAGTCGATCACGGCGATCTGGTCATACTTATCAAATGGATAAGCAAGCCCGAAGACCCTCTCGAAGTACTTGAAGCCCTGCTTGGTCACCGTGAATATCTTCTCGTGGTCAAGGTGCTGGGCCAAGGACTTTCGGCAATAGATACCAAGCGGAATCTTCTTCTCACCGATGTACTCGTCATGCACATGGTGGTAAGGACCGGCGATAAAGGCGGTGATGTAGGTCGAAAGGCGAACGGTGGGAAGGAATTTCCACGTCGTGTACTCGGTGCCAGATGGCGTCTTGGATTCGACTGGGCTGTTGGAGATGGCTTCCCAATGATTGGGGACAGTCGCAGTCAGAGTGAAAGTAGCCTTCAAATCTGGTTGGTCAAAGCACGCATACATATGACGGGTCAGTGCCGGAGCGCACTGTGAATATAGGTAGACCTCTTGGTCTGCCGGATCCACTGAGTACTGAAGTCCTTCGCCGTTCTTGGAGAAGATGGAGTCGAGTTCGATGACGAGGTCATTCTCGGCCGCAAGGTTTTTGAGGAAGATGCTCTCGCCGTCGAACTTGGAGACGTCAACCGGCGCGCCGTTGAGAGTTGCGGAGATGACTTTTCGAGCCGGTGCGTCGATGAAAGTGTCGATTCCCGGCTGGTTGCAGAAGAAGTGGATCATGGACTTGGAGTAGAAGGTCTCTTCGCCCGGAACGATCCTGAGGGTGACGTCGTAGCTATCAATAGAAAGGTACTTTGCACGTTCTTCTGCTTCGATCTGAGAGATATTTACACCTGGCACGATGCGCTCCATTTCTTGAATCCTCGCGAGTCTAAATGAGGGGGAGGACTTGACATCGTAGTGAACGAGTGTTTATTATTTCCTCAATAATGAACGGACGTTCATAATGAAAAGAGAGGCACATGATTGAGGTAAAGAACGTGACCAAGACCTTTGGATCCACGAAAGCGGTCGACGGCGTGAGTTTTACCGCTCCGGTCGGCGCAGTAACCGGATTCCTGGGACCAAACGGCGCGGGAAAGACGAGCACTCTGAGGATGCTGCTCGGGCTGTCTCGCCCAGATGAAGGCCAGGCCCTGATAGATGGGCGCAAATACGATGAGTTGGAATCCCCCCGTCGCTCGGTCGGCGCGGTTCTGGACTCGATGGGTTATCACCCCGGGCGATCCGGCGTCGACCATCTTCGAATTGTTGCCAGAGCTTCAGGAATTCAACGTCAACGAGTGGGCGAAGTTCTCGAGATAGTAGAACTGAGTTCCGCTGCCGACCGCCCCGTTGGCGGGTACTCGCAAGGAATGCGTCAACGGTTGGCGCTAGCTACCGCACTCCTCGGTGATCCACCGGTACTTGTGTTGGATGAACCAAGTAACGGTTTGGATCCAGCCGGTATGGCGTGGCTCAGGGACCTTATCTGTGGGTGGGCCAAACAAGGGCGAACTGTCCTTTTCTCTAGCCACATTCTCAATGAGGTCGAAATGGTTGCTGACCATCTCGTGGTTATAAATCGCGGGAAAGTAGTTCGCGAAACCTCGATGAGCGAACTCGCGGACGCTGATGGGAAAATCGTTGCAGGTCGGCTTGAAGAGTTGTTCTTCGAACTCACAAGCGTGAAAGCGCAGGTGAGGTAATGAGAGATCTACTTGCCGCCGAATACATAAAACTGCGAACCACAAAAACAACGTGGGGACTGCTGGCTGCAACCGTTGTTACGACTGCCCTTGCAGTAGTCGGCGCAATTTTGGTCGCGTCGAATGCGAAATTCAATCTCGAATCTCTGCACGGTATCCGAGAAGTCCTGCACGTCACCGCTGCTGGGGGCATTTTCGTTCTCGTACTTGGAGTAATAATCTCGGCTGGCGAATATCGTCAACGCACAGCCACTGATACTTTCTTGACTACGCCACAGCGTTGGAAGGTGATCGTCAGCAAACTGATCGTTGCGACCACTAGCGGAGTCGTCTTTGGCGCATTATCTGCAGGTACGGCAATTGCTGTCGCGAACCATCTTTACTCCGCCAAGGGATATACCTTCCCGCTTGGGTCTTCTCAAGCATGGACAATATTGGGTGGGGCAGTGTTGGCAGCGGCTCTCTTTGGAGCCCTCGGTGCAGCGACAGGAAGCCTGATCCGCAATCAGGTCAGCGCCATCGTGGGATGGATGGCTTGGCTCTTTGTCATCGAAAACATTGTCCTCGGGTTCTCCGCGACGCTCGGCCGTTGGCTGCCATCTGCTTTGAGTCGCGCGCTGGTTCGAGACCCCAATGCCCACTTGCTCCCACAATCAACGGCTGCAATCGCCTTGGTGATCTATGGTGTGGTCATTATGTTGACTGCCGTGCTGACTGAAAGGCGCCGAGATGCCTAGACCCCTCTCCGACAAGATTGTTGCTTCGACAGGTGGAGAAGCAGAAGCGATTCGGGAGCACATCCTGGATGCAGCTTTGCGAGTGATTCAGAGCGAGGGACTCGCATCTGCATCTACTCGTGCAATCGCGTCGGAGGCGGGAATTGCGCCCGGCACCCTTTATAACTACTTCGGCGATCGTCTGCAATTGCTCGCGCAGACGATCTTGCGGCGCATTTATTCCCTCTCGCAGCCCATAGGTGAAACTGAGTTGCAGGTGGGGAAGGGCAGCGTTGCCAGCAATCTTCATGCATTCGTTAAGCATTCAGGGATCGTGATGGATGAATTGGTGCCACTTATTGCATCAGCCTTTTCTGACACAGATCTGCTTAACGCATTAAGACACGAGATGGCAACATCGGAGAACGCTTTCGACCCGGGCCACGCTCTTCAGAAATATCTTATTGAAGAGCGTGAGCTCGGACGAGTTTCAAGCGAGACGGATTGTGCCGCTGTTGCTTCGACGATTGTGAGCATCTGCCACGATCGCGCCTTTCATCGCTTCCTTATTGGGGATACGCGAAAGACAGGACCAAGTTTGAAAGAGATTGATTTCATTGCCGACGCAATCACGTCTGGCGACTAACACGAGAGGTTTTTCGAAATGAATATACATACACATAAAGGTGCAAAGATGACAGGTGGCTTGGGTGCCATTGTGATTATTGCCCACTTGGTTGCTGCGATTGGTTTTGGGATGGCCGCTGCACAATGGATGAGCGGGGCAGCAATTGGCCTAGTTCTCTTAGTTGGTGCCCTCATTCATGTGGCTCGAGCCAATCACGGAAAGGAATCACGTCACTAACCTATTTCCCTAGTCGGCGCGAACTCGAATCGGCATAATGTCACCGTGACTCAACTGACCTTAAGGCCGATGGGCGACGCCGAGTATGAGGCGTTCAATTTGAAGTCGGTGGCGGAGTATGCCCAGGTCAACGTCGAGGCAGGTAATTGGCTCGAAGAAGAATCCGTGGAACTTTCGAAGAAAGCACTGATTCAACTTTTGCCACAGGGTAGAGACACCCCGCGGGTTCTCCTTTTGTCTGCCGATAGTTCCACTGGCGAATACGTGGGCTATCTCTGGATTGGTCTTGATGTTCCTGGACGATCAAGACCAATCGCGTGGATCTATGACATAGAGGTTGCGCAGGAACAGAGGGGCAAGGGTTACGGACGTGCACTGTTGCGGGCGGCCGAAGAAGAAACGTTAAAGAATGGCGTTGCAACTCTGGGTCTTAATGTTTTCGGGACGAATCACGTTGCACGAAAATTGTATGAGTCCTCAGGTTATTCAATAACTCAAATGTCGATGGCCAAACAACTGGGAGGTGAGACAGACACCAACTAATTAATAATGTGTGCATATTCAGTAGATCCGGATTCGACAAGGCGAAAGAACGCTGATAAACATGGTCAATGCTTTCTCACCATCGATCCCCGATTTTTGAATTAAGCGACCGGTACATTTCAGAATTAGCAGCACTGAGTCCAATTACTGCAACTTTTCTCGGGATAGCCGGTAACGACCACAGGCTAGATGATTTCTCCTTAGCAGGCTCAGAAAGACGAGCTGACTTGATTAGAAGCACCCTGCAGGATTTGTCGTCGTTGATGCCTCAGGATGACATTGACCGAATTGCCAAGGATGTCATGAGCGAACGCCTCAAGTCTGAATTGTCTCTGCATGATTCCAATGAGAGCGAGATTCTTTGGAACGTCATCAAGTCGCCCGTTTCAAGCATTCGCAATGTATTTGAGATGATGTCCTTCAAGACGGATGCGGACTTTGAGAATTGTACGGCTCGGTTTAATTTGGTTGCTGGAGCTTATAAATCATGGCTTTCTTGCATTGATGAGTTGGCGAAGGTTGGCAAAGTAACCTCGCGTCGACAGACCTTGGCAGTTGCGGAGAAGTTAAAAGTCTTTTCGCAAGGCGCGTATTCTGGAATCGCCAGCCGAGTGGATCCCGATCGAAAGTACCAGCAACTTCACACTGCGGCCTCTGCTGCTGATGTTGCTGCTGGGCAAACGGGTGAATGGTTGATTAAGGAGTATTTGCCGCATTCAAATTCCGTCGATGCAGTTGGGCAGGCACGATATTCGCGATGGGCTCGACATTTCACGGGGGCTGAACTGGATTTGCGTGCCACCTACGAGTGGGGGGTCGAGGACCTGGCCCAAATCAACGAGCGAATGTGGAAAGTCGCCGCCAAAATCAAGCCTGGGGCTAAGTCGCTGCGCGAAGTTGCTGATTATTTGGATCAAGATCGGCAATACACGGTTGATGGCACTGAGACGTTGTTGAGGAAATTGGACGAGTTCACCCGGCAAGCCGTAAAGGCGATGGATGGTGTTCATTTTGATATTGATGATCGCATCAAAACTTGTGAAGTGCGATTGGCGCCGGAGGGTAGCGCTTCTGCCCCTTACTACGAATCTCCGAGTGAGGATCTATCTCGCCCTGGTACGACTTGGTATCCGGCCTTGGGCAAAGACGTCTTTCGTTGGTGGGATCTTCCTTCGACGTGGTATCACGAAGCAGTTCCTGGTCATCATCTTCAGAGCGCCATTGTGATCATCGAGACGAACCGATTGAGCAGATTCCAGCGCACCGAGGCGTGGACAAGTGGCTATGGCGAAGGCTGGGCGCTGTACGCCGAACGCCTCATGGATGAGCTTGGCGGATTCTCCGATCCTGGTTATGAAATGGGATTCTTATCTGCTCAAGCACTTCGCGCTGCTCGTGTCGTGGTCGATATCGGATTGCATCTTGGGTACGAAGACTCGAACGGAACCGTGTGGGATGCTCAATCTGCATACGAGTTGTTGAGGGATAAGGCACTGCTTGATCACGAGCATGCATCCAGCGAAGTGGATCGCTACTTAGGTTGGCCCGGTCAGGCGATATCCTACAAAGTGGGCGAGCGTGTATGGATGAGGACTCGGGAGAACGCCAAGCAACGATTAGGATCGAATTTCTCGCTCAAGAAGTTTCACTCTTATGCGTTAAAGCTTGGGCCAATGGGACTTGACTCATTTGAGGATGAAATGTCCCGCTGGGATGGAATCTAAATCAACTCAGTTAACTGATGGGCAGGCGAGGCAGACTCTCGATGAGTCGCTGGGTGTACTTGTGGCTTGGCGAACCCAGGACTGTTGCGGTCTCGCCTTGTTCGACGACCACGCCACGCTCGAGGACGATGCTCCTTTTACAGAGAGCCGCGACGACGGCAAGATCATGGGAGACCATGACGATGGTAAGTCCCTTAGTTGCTCCGAGTTCAGCGATGAGATCAATAACTCGTACCCGGGTGGATACATCCAAGGCGCTTACCGGTTCGTCGGCGAGAAGCACTTGTGGTTTGCAGACGATTGCTCGAGCAATTGCTATGCGCTGACGCTGCCCTCCTGAGAATTCGTCAGGGTATCGTCGTGCCGAATCGGCCGGCAAGCCCACCGATTTGAGAGCCTCGACGACTTCGTTCTCGGTCCAATCGTTTATGCCGGCTCTACTGGCACCCGGATTCGCATCCTTGGCGATTCCTAGAGAACGCAGAGGTTCAGCAATCAATTGATCAACGCGTTGGCGAGGATCCAAAGAAGAGTATGGATCCTGAAAGACGACTTGCACCTGACTGCGGAAACGACGGGCTTGCTCCTTGTCTCTTAGCGAGAGTTCCTCGCCTGCAAAAAGTATGTGACCCTGAGTCGGACGGTGTATTCCAAGGAGTAGTCGCAGGATCGTGCTCTTGCCCGACCCGGATTCACCGACGAGGCCGACGTTCTGACCCTTCATGATTGAAATATTCACATCATTGAGGATTGGAGCGCCTGAGCGGTAGGAGAAATGAAGGTTTCGGGTTTCAAGTATCGGATCTGGCATTAGTTTCCCGCTCCCTTCTTCGCGATATTGAGCGCGTCATCAAGTTCCTTAGCGCTGGCCACCAAGTCGCGGGTGTAGGGATGCTGCGGTGAATGCAGGACATCGCGAAGTGAGCCCGATTCGACAACTGAGCCGTCCTTCATGACAAGCACGTGATCGGTGATTCTTGAGACAACGGCAAGGTCGTGGCTGATGAAGAGCAATGACATCCCGCGCTTTGCAACAACTGCGTCCAAGAGCGTGAGAATTTCGGCTTGCACGGTGACATCCAGCGCCGTCGTTGGCTCATCTGCAATCAGAAGTGATGGCTCACAGGCAAGGGCCATGGCAATAGCCGCCCTCTGCCTCTCCCCTCCAGAAATTTCATACGGGTAGGAGTCCGCTATGCGTTCAGGTTTGTTGATGGCCACTTCAGATAGTGCTGAAATGATTGCCTCATTGAGTTGCTCGCCGGATAATCCGTGCCAACGGCGAAGAGGTTCAGACAACTGGCGTCCGATTTTCATCAACGGATCCAGCGCAGTCAGTGGCTCTTGGAAGACAATGCTTGCCACCGTTCCTCGAATCTGGTTGAGCTCCTTTTCGTGTGCCCCCAGAATCTGCCTAGGCGCATCGATTCCATTTCCAAGGAGCAGACTTCCGGCGGCTCTCAATTCGGCAGGTAGCAGACCCATGACGGCGAGGGCAGTGAGGGACTTTCCAGAGCCGGATTCCCCGATGAGACCCAAGCGCTCGCCAGGGGCAATGGAGAATGAAACATCTGAGACAACTTTGGAGCCGTCTCCTGTCTCGATGGATAGGTTGTGAACTTCCAATATCTTCATCGTGACCGCCGTAGGGTCGGATCTGCGACGTCCCGTAATCCATCTGCAATTAGATTCATCCCAATGACCAAGCAGACGAGCAGCACGCCCGGTGCTATTGCGGCGACGGGGGAGGTGAGCACAGTCGCCTGCGCTTCCTGTAACAAACTTCCCCACGAAGCATTCGGGGGAGGTGCGCCAAGGCCAAGATAGGAAAGGCTTGCCTCTGTCAATCCAGCAAAACCAAATTGAAGTGCAAAAGTGACTATGAGGGTTGTCCAGATATTAGGTAAAACGTGGATGAAGATTATTCGCGCCCAAGAAGTTCCAGAGGCTCTAGAGGCAGTGATGAAATCTTTTGCGAGAACCCGCTTAACCAGGAGGCGCGTGAGTCGTGCCACGATCGCAGACATCCCAATCCCGATGGCGACAATGGCCGACGTTAAGGACGCCCCTCTCGCGGCGACGATGAGCATTGCTAAAAGAAGTGTCGGGAATGCGATCAAGATGTCGAACATCGCAGAGAAGGACTCATCAACCCAGCTTTGAGCAAACCCAGCGACTAGGCCAAAGATCACGCCGAGGACCGCACCGATAAGGACGGAGCCAAATCCAACTGTGATTGCGATCCGAGCGCCAATCATGACGCGTGATAAAAGGTCGCGCCCCAGTTTGTCGGTGCCTAGCCAGTGGTGACTGCTTAGGGGGCCGAGTCGCTCTCCAGTCATGTCGCCCACGGAGTATGGGGTCCAGAAGATTGATACAAGAGCCATGATGGCAATGAAACCGACAAGAGTGGCTCCTACTATCAAGGGAAGAGAGTGTTGTCTTTTCATGTTGCTCATGCGTTCTTTCCCGATAACGACTTACTCATGCGAGGATCAATGAAGCGTTGGGCGAGATCTACTAGAAAGCCAATAATCAGTACAGCCATAGTGCTAACAAAGAGAACACCTTGGATGATTGGGTAGTCTCGTTGGGCGATGGCCTGTACTAGCAAACTTCCAAGACCTGGAAGGGCGAAAACGCTCTCCACCACTACTGCTCCAATAAAAGTTGTCGCAAGTTCCATCCCTAAAATCGACACGACGGGGGATGCGGCATTGCGGATGCCGTGGCGCCACATGGCCTCCATGAAGGAAGACCCAAGGGATCTCGAGGTGCGAAGATAATCACTATTGAGGACGTCCAAGGTGGCGGAACGGACGTATCGCGTGAGGGAAGCCGACATCACAAGAGTTATCGTGCAGACGGGGAGAATGAGCGAACGTATTGCCTCTCCGGGATCACTCCAACCTGTCGGTGGGAAGCCTCCTGCGGGAAGAACCATGAGCCGGAGGGCAAAGATAAGAATAAGGATCACTCCAACCCAGAACACAGGAATGGCAATACCGAGCTGGGAGACACTGTTAAGAATGGCGCCGTACCACGTTTTCGCCTTATACGCGGCAATGAATCCCAGAGGCACTGCGATCGTGATCGTGACAAAAAAAGAGATAAGCGTTAAAGGCACCGTTACAGATAGGCGTGAGTTGATTTCGGGTCCAACTGGCACGTTGCCGATCAGAGAGGTACCGAAGTGGAAAGTGGAGAGATCCTTGAGCCAGCGAAAATATTGCTGCAATAGAGGAAGGTCTGATCCCACGCTGTGTCTTGCCGCAGCCACTTGTTCGGGGGTTGCCCCAACTGTCAGGAGGGCGTTCGCGGGATCTCCTGGCAACAAACGGAGCAAGACGAATAATGAACTACTCGCCACGTAGAGTGAAATGAGGAGCACCATCAATCGCCGAATAACGTATTTGATCATCGGCGACCCCTTCACTTGTTTCCCCTGACTTATTAAAGCCATCTCCAACCCAGATTTCCATTTTGGAGTTCTGGGTTGGAGATGGGTACTACTTATAAGCTGAAATTATCCACTAATTCTTCGTAATGTTGTAAACAAAGAACTGTGAGTTGATTCCATTGATTGGGTAGCCAGATAGTGATGATGAGGAGACAACGATGAGCGGATATAGGTATAGCCAGTCACTCGCTGCGTCTGCAACTACGATCCTGTTTGCCCTCTTGAGAAGTTCAGCCTGAGCACCGGCGGTATTCGCACTTTCTGATTGGTTGACCAGTGACGTGACTCGAGGGTTGTTGTAACCCCAGAAGAAGTCGGGGTTACCGTACCAACCGATGTTTCGACCGCTAAGGACGTTCTGGATTGTGGCCGTGTAGTCCCTATTCTTGTAGATCTTGTCAAACCACTGGCTGGTGGTGATGATGTTGATCTTCATTGTGATTCCGATTTGGGCAAGTGACGACTGGATGAAAGCCGCCGCTGCAGGGTGTGGATCGTCATTTGGGGTGTCGAGTGTGAAAGTGAGCCCCTTTGGATACCCAGCCTTGGCCAGTAGCTTCTTTGCCAGGGTCAGGTCATAAGGGTTGACTGAACTGAGATCCTCATATCCTGGATCAATAGGAGTCATGACCGAACTCAGAACTGTGCCGTAATCTCCCCAGATTGAGGATAGCAACTTCGCCTTATCGATCGCAGAGGTGACCGCTTTACGTACAAGTGCCTTATTAAATGGTGCAACTTTGTCATTGAAGATTATTAATTGCTTGTTTGTTGACAAACCATTGGTAATTTTGAAACTGGCGTTTTTAAATTGAGCCAATGCGTCAGGGTTTCCCTCGCTTGTAATGATATCTACAGCGTGACTCAAGAGGGCGTTGTTAAGTGCGGTGCCATCGGTGTATTCGTGAAAGACGACGACCTTGTTCTTCGCAGCGGCGCCCCAGTAGTCATCGAATCGAGTCATAGAAATGGAGGAACCACGCGTCCATGCGGTGTACTTGTATGGACCCGTTCCATCTTCGGTGGAAGTCATGTCTTTTATCGACGCATTGACAATCCACACGTATGTGAGGTTATAAGTCAATGAGATCGATTTCTTTGAAAGATTCACAACAACGGTGTTCGCATCTGGTGTTTGAATCGAAGTAATGATGCTCAGGGCATTTTTCTGTGGTGATTGAGAGGCATCTGCCGTGACTTTTTGAAGACTGTATTTAACATCTGTCGATGTCAGGGTCTTGCCCGAGTGGAACTTCACTCCACTTCGGAGGTTGAACGTGTATGTTAGGCCGCCATTGCTGATTTTGTAGCTCTTGGCCAACAGGTTCTCGACTTTGCCAGCATCGCTTAGCTTGAATAGGCCCTCATATACGTTGCCGGTGAAAGCTTCAGTAATGCCCGCTCCACCATTGGCTGTATTGTCCAAGTTCTGA
Organism: uncultured Bifidobacterium sp.; assembly: GCA_964465545.1. Taxonomy (GTDB): domain Bacteria; phylum Actinomycetota; class Actinomycetes; order Nanopelagicales; family Nanopelagicaceae; genus QYPT01. The sequence continues at coordinate 14,489 of CAYXIS010000021.1, forward strand.
ACTTCATGAAGAGTTCCAACGTCAATTGTTGCGTTTGTGTTTGCGGCGCTCGCGCTCGTTCCGCTGAGTGTCATGGTGATGGCAACAACAGCTGCGAGCGTGATCCCCCCAAACTTCATACTTCTTTTATCGGTTTTCATGCTTCCCCTTTATTGGTTGGTAGTTATATTGCTTCGTGGCGGACGTTATTGACTGACTTTGTAACCGTTTCGGAAAACTGGAATTCGCTCGCCAGCGCGGACTGGAATGTGGAGGCGGTTTTGTGGAGGCGGCATCGGGCAGTTGTAGTGCGATGAGAAGCCGCAGGGTGGAACGAAAGCTTGATTGAAATTGAGAATTATCTTGTTGGACCCTTCAATGGGGTATACGAAAAGAAATCTTCCAGCCGAATATGTATCTACTCCGTTAGTCGGATCTGCAAAGACAAGTAACAACTTGTCACCATCATCGAAGGCGCTCAGTACATACTTGGTGTCCTCTAGCACCAGGGTGATTTCACCAGGGACCACCAAGTCCCGCGTTCCGCCGTTGTCTCGAATATGCTCAAATGCTACTGGTACCGACTCTGGATGCTCTTCGAAGGTTGCTTCCATGACCCAATCGGGGTCAAATGGGTAGACCTCTGTAGTCTCGAAAGAACGAATCGCTTGAGATTGAGAATCCCAAAGTCGGATTCCTCGTGCGATGACTTCGCCAGCAAAATTTCTCTGGATCGTTTGTGTCGCGGTCACGGAGTCCGGTTGATCAATTAATGCGTTGTCAAGCGATATATCCATTGGATACCAGCGCGTCTCGATTAGAGCGAGATTGCCTGTTGGAGCCACCACGGAGGCCAATCGAGCGGCGCGCCATTTTTCCCATTCAGAGTGCGAGGTCATTTATCTTCCTTATTATTTGTTGAGGCAAGCTTCGGGCAGTTCAAACCAACGTAATGATTCAAATCGATCGCTCATGGTGGAGGCGGCGATCGTCTCACTTGACGAAACACGGACCTGCCGCTCGGATGCCATTTCTTGAGCGAACTCCAAGTACGAAGTGAGGGCACTCTCTGGCGCACGATCGTTGTGAATGGGGTAAGTCATTACCGCACCATCCTTATATGAAATTTCTCGCAGGCGAAGGGCGGGCTCGATAGGCCCGTTTCGATGGCGCCAGATGCCGGTATCAGGGTCGAATCTGTAATCGGTTAGGAAGAGGTGCCCGTATCTGGCAACGAAAACCACGGCAGATATCAGATAATCGACAACGACGTCGGAGAAGAAATAGTTGAAGTTGATGCGCACCCACCCCGGTTTTATGCCTTCGCATCCACCTGTGATTTCCTCCTCGATTTCGTGGCTCTTAGCTAAATCGATACCGAGCAATCGGTGTCCGTACGGCCCGGCGCACGAGCATCCGCCGCGCGATTGGATTCCAAAGAGATCGTTAAGAAGTGCGACCACAAAATTGTGGTGAAGCAGTTTTCCAGAAGGCGCTCGTAGCACGAAAGAAAGTATTGAGAGGCGTTTCGCCTGGAGATTGCCAAGGAGTTCAATGTTTGGTTCGAGTGTCCAGGTGCGGATTGCCCTTGATAAGAAATCCTCTTCGGCCTCTTGGATCGCGGCTACTCCAACGGCTTCCTTGAGTTGAAAGACCAGGCCTGCACGGATGGATTCAATAATTGCAGGAGTCCCACCCTCCTCGCGATGGGCGGGGTCGAGCAGATAGCGATGATCGAGGGAGTTCACGTAGGCAACGGTTCCGCCACCTGGTACCACTGGAACCGTGTTGTGAGCTACTGAGTGGTTGACGACTAGGACTCCTGGAGTCCCCGGACCACCAACGAACTTGTGGGGACTTAGGAAGATTGCATCCTTGCGTTGGCTTGGACTCTCAGGGTGCATATCTATTTCTACATAAGGTGCTGCGGCGGCAAAATCCCAGAACGCGAGTGCTCCATGCTCGTGAAGGAGCTGGGTGACGGCATTCGTATCCGTGATGATCCCCGTGACGTTGCTTGCCGCTGAAAAGGAACCTATTTTCAGTGGCCTTGTCTCGTAGTTGCGAAGCTCGCCTTCCAGGTGATTGAGGTCTACATGGCCATTTTCATCTTCGTGGATAGTTACTACGTCGCAGATCGATTCTCGCCAGGAGAGTTCGTTGCTGTGATGTTCGAACGGTCCGATAAAAACCACGGGTCTCTGATCCTTTGGAATCTGGTCTGAGAATCTCCAATGCCGGTCAAGGTCGGCTGGGATTCGAATGTTGAGAATGCCAATCAACTTGTCAATTGCCCCAGTTGCACCGGATCCAGCGAAAATCACAACATCATCTGAAGTGGCTCCTACCGATTTGCGGATAATCTCCCGTGCATCCTCGCGAAGACGCGTTGTCTGCAAACCGGTTCCACTTGCTTCAGTATGCGTATTGGCGTATCGAGGCATCACTTCATTCCTAATGAAATCTTCAATGAAAGTTAATGAACGTCCGCTTGCTGTGTAATCTGCATACGTGACTCGACGAAGGCCATATGGACCATCGATGGTTTGATCGTCACCGATCACACTATTGCGAATATAGCGGAGTAATTCACGACCGCTCATCTGCGAAGATTAGCGAAAAAAGTGACTTGGTGTAAGTAGTATCTCTTCAAATATTTTTTCGTCACAAAAAGTTATTTTGCGATTAGTCATAGGAATTATTTCATGCATATATTCTGTATAGTTATAAGTGCGCACACGAGTTCGCCCGCTAAGTAAATTCACTTAGGAGATATGCAAATGAAATACAATACTTTTTCAATTACGGCGCGATGTCATCGTACAGGCGAACTCGGGGTCGCAGTCTCGACAAAATTTATTGCTGTTGGTGCGCTCTGTGTTTTTGTTAAGAACAACGTAGGTGCGATTGCTAGTCAGGCGTACATAAACCCTCAACTTGGCATTTCGGGTTTGGAATATCTGGCAAGAGGCCACAGCGCACAGCAGACTATCGAATTTTTAAAAAGCAAAGATGCAGGAATCGAATATCGTCAACTAGGGATAGTAGATAACAAGGGAGAAAGCGCAGCCTTTACTGGAGAGGAATGCGATACGTGGAAGGGCCATCTGACCGGACCGAACTACGCCATTGCCGGGAACATGTTGGTGGGCGCTGAGACCCTTGAGGCCATGCGTGAGAGTTTCCTATCAGATGAGTCTCAGCCTCTGGCGAAGCGATTGCTATTGGCTTTGAGTGCGGGAGAAAAAGCCGGCGGCGACAAGCGTGGCCGACAGTCTGCCGCTCTCAAAGTTTATGGGGCGCGTGAATTTCCCTTACTCGATCTTCGAGTAGATGAACATACCGACCCTGTAGGCGAACTTCGCCGCATCTATGGTGTTGCCGAAGAAATCTTGGTTCCACTTATTGATTCTTTGCCAACCCCCGACGCTGACGCTGGAACTTTTACGTTCCAGCGTTCAGCTATCGGCAAGGATGGCGTTACACGCGAATATTAGTTCTTCGTAATACCAAACGCGTAGAACTGCGAGTTGAGACCGTTGATCGGATACCCTGAAATTGTGGTTGAAGCAACCACAATCTGTGGGTAGAGGTAGATCCAGTCGCTGGCAGCCTCTTCGACGATGATTCGGTTTGCCTGCTTTAGTAGGTCTGTTTGTTCTGTTGTAGTGCCTGCTTGTTCGGCCTTATTGATCAGGTCGGTTACCTTTGGATTGTTGTAACCCCAGTAGAAATTGGGATTTCCGTACCAGACAACGTCGCGGTCATTTACGTGCTCCTGCATGGTCGCTGCATAATCTAACTTCTGGTAAACCTGCGTGTACCACTGGTCGGCTGTGATGATGTTGATGTTGACGGTAATTCCGACCTTTGCGAGTTCTGACTTGATGAAGGTCGCAGCGGCAGGATGTGGGTCATAATTTGGGGTATCGAGTCTGAAAGTGAAGCCACTCGGGTAGCCAGCCTCGGTCAATTCTTTCTTGGCCAAGGTGATGTCGTAAGGATTGACGCTGGTTAGGTCCTCATACCAAGGGTCGGTGGGAGGAACCATCGAGCCTATGAGTGTGCCGTAATCTCCCCAGATCGACTGAAGAAGCTTCCTGTTGTCGATCGCAGAAGTGATCGCCTTGCGCACCAACGGCTTATTGAACGGGGCTACGCGGTCATTGAATACCAGTAGCAACTTTGTCGTTGACTGGCCGTTGTTGATCTTGAAGTCAGCATTCTTGAATTGAGCTAGGGCATCTGGGCTCTGCTCGGAAGTGACTACGTCCACCGCATGGGTGAGAAGTGCGTTGTTTAGGGCGGTAGCGTCGGTGAAGTAGTGGAATACGACGACCTTATTTTTGGCTGGCGTTCCCCAGTACTTGTCGAAGCGGGTCAGGGAGAGCGTCGAACCGTGTTTCCAAGCGGTGAGTGTGTACGGGCCAGTTCCATCTTCTGTCGCAGTTATGTCCTTCGCGTCTGAGTTGATCACCCAGATGTAGCTCAGGTTGTATACGAAGGAGATCGAACGGGTCTTGAGAGTCACTACGACCGTCTTAGCATCAGGCGTGGCTACCGACTTAATCATGTCAAAGTTGCTCTTGCGCGCTGATTGAGATTTCTCGGCTATGACTTTTTCGATGCTGTATTTAACATCTGAACTTGTCAGTGCTTTGCCGGAGTGGAACGCGACGCCGTCGCGGATTGTAAATGTGTAGGTCAGACCGTCGGAACTTACCTTGTAATCAGTTGCAAGGAGGTTTTCGACTTTGCCGGAATCGGTGAGGCTGAAGAGTCCTTCGTATACGTTTCCGTTGAGAGCTTCGTTGACTCCTTGGCCGCCGCCCCCTGTGTTATCCAAATTCTGCGGTTCGTAAAGTGAGCCGATGTTAATTGTTGCATCAGAACTTGCTGTCGTGGTCTTTGTTGCCGAACTGCAAGCGGCGAGAGTGAGCGCCAGGGCCATGGCAACGCCAAGCCACCCGATCTTTTTTCCGTGCTTTCCAACCATTGTTTTCTCCTTCGCCACTTGTATTCGTATATTAGGTATGTCGGTTTAGTGAATTTCGTAGTTGTTACGAAAAATCGGATTTTTCTCGCCAGCAAGTACCGGGACTTTCAGCCGGTTTTGTGGTGGGGGAAGCGGGCAGTTGTACGCGATCGAGAAACCGCATGGGGGCACGTAGGCACGGTTGAAATCAATGATCACTCGATCGGAATCTTCCTCCTTCGGGAGAACGAGGAAACGTCCGGCTGGATAGGTTTCCTTGCCGTTGGTCGGGTCTGCGAATACGAGCAGAAGCGTTCCTTCATCGTCGAATGCATCCAGGGAGTAATCAACACCTTCTATAGTCACTCGTATTTCTCCGGGTACTGCCAAGTTGCGATGTTCAGGAGTCTCTCTCACATACTCAAAAGGCACTGCTTGTGATTCCGGGTGTGGAATGAAGGTGCCTTCAAAGATCCACGAAGGTTCGAAAGGGAATGCGTCGATAGTTTCGAAAGCTTGAATGGCCTCCGAGTGGGAGTCCCAGATTCGAACTCCCTTGGCGACGACATTCCCTTCAAAGTTGTGGCGCTCGTGTTTTGTAACGGTAACCGTCGAAGGTTGCCCCGCGAGGGCTTCTTCAAGGGCAATTTCCTTATCACTCGTTTGCCAGCGCGTCTCGACGAGAGCGAGATTTCCTGTAGGGGCGGTTACTGAAGCAAGGCGTCGTGCGTGCCATGCTCGCCATTCGTCTTGCGAGCGGGTAATTGTTGAAGGAAGCGGGGAGCTTGGGCTGACCATGCTGAAGGTTACCTAAAACGCGCTCTCGGTGTACAGGGATGACTTGCACAAGGTCTGCACTCTCACATGCGCGTAATTCGCAATACAAGATTAAACAGGTGAGATGATTTCTGCATCGAGAAAGGAACCGACGTGAGTGGCAACCTTTTTCTTCCAGTGCCATCCGTAACGGCTGCGGCTCAGACTCCTCCTGATCGCGATCGGATTGTCGATGCGGCTCGCGGAATCTCGTTGGTGGTTGTCGTGGCAGGACATGCATTGATGGGCGTTGTTACTTGGCAGTATGGAGTGCCAAAAGTCGGCAATCTACTTGCAGCATTTCCTTGGACACAGGCGCTTACATGGGTTTTTCAAATTGTCCCGCTGTTTTTTTTCGCGGGCGGTGCAGCAAATTCGATTTCATGGGACAAGCACGTGTTGCGAAATGGAACCTATGCCGAATGGATGTGGGCGCGCGCGGAGAGATTCCTTCGTCCTATATGGACCTACTTGATCATCATGGGAATCGTCGCTGCAATTGTCACGGTGCTCGCGCCAACGCGCGTGGCCGCACCGCTGATGCTTCTGACTACTCAACTCCTCTGGTTTCTTGGTTCGTACATTCTCGTAACGGCATTGACTCCGATCTTCAAAGCAACGACCCCGCTACAAGGTGTGATTCGAACACTTTCACTTCTTGTCGCCTGCGGTCTCGTAGATGTTGTGCGTTTTTTCCAAGGCTTTCCCGATGCGGTTGGACTGGCGAACTTCGTTCTCGTCTGGATGGTTCCTTCATATTTGGGATCGCTTTGGGCTCGAGGGACTTTGAATAAGTATTCACGCTCCTTTCTTATTGCAGCGCTCATCTCCAATCTGGTCGTCAATTCCCTTCTCATTCGATTCGGTCCCTGGCCGATATCTCTCGTGGGGATGCCGGGAGATCCAGTGAGCAACATGGCGCCTCCCACAGTTGTGCTCGCAGTGCATTGCGTGAACTGGGTCCTCGTCGTCGCGCTACTGAGGAGACCTTTGACGAGATTGCTGGCGCGCGAAAATGTGTGGCGCCGGGTGACCTGGGTGAACCTTGTGGCTATGACGCTTTACTTATGGCACCTGCCAATGTTGGTCCTTCTTATTGTTATCACCCATTTCTTCGGTATGGACCGGCCCACGCGCCTTGGGGCTACTGGTTACCCGGCTCCCGATGGCTGGAACTACGCGCTGGGTTCGGTGGGGTTCTGGTTCATTTTTGGGATTCTCGTCTGGGCGATCGTTCGCTTGATGTGGCCAGTGGAGCACGCGCGCCTTCCCGTGTGGGATTGGCCTTCTAGGACCTTTCCTCCCCGAACAGCGGTCGCCACGAAGGCCTCGATCGTGGGTGTGATTGGGTCGGGGGCAAGCCTGCTGATGCTCTCAGCCACCGGATTGGGTGGCTTCCCCTTCAAAATCGTGCATTATGTCAAGTTGCCACTGAATTCAGCCTTGGCCATGGCTCTGTTGGTGCTTTCAGGATTCCTCATCCGCTGGGCTGGGGCCCCGAGGGCAGATCTGCCCAGACGAGAGCATGGGTGGGTGCAGTAGTAAGGTATAAAAGAAATCTCGGCGAGTCTTAACGGCTAATTTGCCGAAAATAGGAGTAAAACCCTCGTTTTGACCTTGGTGGTGCGGTTGGGTTACGCTCTCGCCCTGCTCTTCTTTAGAGCTTTTCTGCTGATGCCC
>CAYXIS010000022.1:0-21936 GCA_964465545.1 uncultured Bifidobacterium sp.
CTGGGTTGGATATCGACCGACATAACCTTAAGTTGGCCGGTCACATCAAGAAGACTGGGACCCATGCGGTCAAAGTTTCATTGGCTCACCAAGTAGTTGCCAATGTCTCCGTCTCTGTGGTGGCTGCCGCTTAAAGATCCAAATTTAGAACGGGTCTGCTGATTACAGCAGGCCCGTTTTATTTTTCCGTGACTTGCGCGAGCATCTTCTTAAAGTAACTGCCCGTGAATTCTGATTGAGCGAGTTCGTACTTTTCCATTCCCCAAGACCAGAAATCAAAATCTAGATCAGAGACCGAACTCTGAATTGATGCCCATAGCGTCCAGCCGTATTTGCCGAGCAAGGCCTGAAGCCAGGCTCTTGCGACTTTCTCTGGGCGGTGAGATCCGTAGTAGGCATCGACCAGTTCTTCAAGTTGATCAAGTACCAAGAAGGATTCCGCCCAGATATTGCCGAGTTCGAAGCAGGCATCGTTGTTTCCCGAGTACTCGTAGTCGATTATCCAGATCTTCGTCCCATCATCTATGAAGTTGCCCGGCAGGAGATCGTTATTGCAGGGCACCGTGCCCTCGGCGAGGACTTTCATTGCCGCCGTCATCTGCGTGATGTGTTCGGCGTATTTCAAGTAATTATCCGGAAGTCGGAATTTTCTCTCCTGCACGATTTTCAAGTATGACTTTTGGATGTCGAACATATTGAAATCTCTTACAAATGGCTTGGCTGAATGCAGTGTCCTGCAACTTTCTGCGATTCGCGGCAGATTTGCTGATACGTCTTGTGCCGAGAATGTTCGACCATTCAGGTAGCCGATTACCAATGCCCCTTGTCCTGCAAGATAGCAATGCACCGGCGGGGCAATCCCGATTTCTGCTGCCAATAAAGAGTTTCGATATTCAGATTCACGATCGATTGAGAGCAGAGAAGAACTGTTACTTGAGATTCGGGCAACGTACTTTGTCTCCCCGCAATGGACCAGAAGGTTGCGGTTTGTTAAACCACCCGAAAGTTCGGTTACCAATTTGCGATCATGCAGGCAGGGGACTTGGTCCAGTAGCGACCCGTAAATACTCTCTAATGAAGTAGTGGAGTCGATCACGCCGTCAGGATACATTTGCGTCCATGACTAAGTCAGCAATTCCCGAACGAGCAAAGATCGTGATAATCGGTGGTGGAGTTGGTGGAACATCGGTTGCCTACCATTTGGCCGAATTGGGCGAGAAAGATGTCATTTTGCTTGATCGAAGCGACCTAACAAGCGGATCAACCTTTCATTCGGCAGGTCTCGTCGGACAATTGCGAGCCGATCCGACTTTGACGAAGATGAACATGCATTCAGTGGATCTCTATCGAAAATTGGAAGCAACGGATACACCCCCGAGTTGGAAAGAATGCGGGAGCATCAAGTTGGCCTCCACCCCAGAGCGGATGGAGGAAATCCGACGACAAATCGGGTGGGCAAGGACTTTCGGGCTCGATCTCAAGGAGATCTCACCGAAAGAGGCCCAGTCCCTCTTTCCGCTCATGGATCTGGAAGGGGTGGTCGGAGCCTGTTATATGGCCTCGGATGGCCAGGTCGACCCCTCGGGGCTCGCCCAGGCACTCGCGTCAGGAGCCAGGCGTGGCGGGGTGCGGATCTTCACCCACAATCGAGCGCTCGGCATTACCACCAAGGACGGTCGCGTCACTCACGTTCAAACAGACAAAGGAACGATCGAGTGCGAGATTGTTGTCAACTGCGGTGGGATGTTTGCCGCAGAACTCGGTCGCATGGTTGATGTTCGAATTCCTATCATCCCTATGAGTCACCAGTATCTGATTACAGAGAATTTCCTTCCCTCAGGTGCTCCGTATCTTCCGTCCTTGCGCGATCCAGATTTATTGATCTATTTCCGTCAAGAAGTGAGCGGATTACTTATGGGCGGGTACGAACGCAATTCAAAGGCATGGACCGCCGATTACACGCATTTCGACGATATCCCCGCTGATTTCAATGGGAGATTACTGCCGGAGGAGTGGGATCGATTTGAAGAGATTGCAGAGAACTCCCAGAAGCGCGTTCCGAAAATGGGTGAAGTCGGAGTCAAGAATTTCATCAACGGCCCTGAAGGTTTCACTCCGGATAACGAATTCTGTCTTGGAGAAACCTCGGTTGGCGGATTTTACGTTGCCGCTGGATTCTGCGCGCACGGTATCGCCGGTGCAGGTGGCATTGGAAAAGTTGTTGCCGAGTGGATCGTTGCAGGTGAACCCACGATGGATCTATGGCATATGGATATTCGGCGATTTGGGCAGGCGTACAGATCTCCGAAATTCACTCTCGAACGTGTGAGCGAGAATTACGAAGAGTATTACGACATCCACTATCCGGGTGAGGAGCGCAAGAGCGCTCGTCCATTGAAGATGTCGCCGGTGTATGAGTGGCATAAAGATCACGGCGCGGTCTTTGGAGAGAAGGCGAGTTGGGAACGCGTCAACTACTACATGGATAACGAAAGCAATGATGATTTTGCACCCTACGGATGGGCTGGAAAGAACTGGTCCAGCGCAGTTAGGACAGAGCATCTAGCCACGCGCGAAACTGCCGGACTTTTTGATGAATCTAGTTTTGCGAAGATAAGCGTGAAAGGCGAAAAAGCGGCGTCATTCCTTAACTTTGTCTGTGCCAATGATGTGGTTAAGGGAGTGGGTCGAACGGTCTATACCCAAGCGTTGAATTCGCGAGGCGGAATAGAGTCCGATTACACGGTCACTCAAGTATCAGATCAAGAATTCATGATTGTGACTGGCACGGCATTCTTGGTTCACGATACGGGTTGGTTGGAGAAGATTCGCAGGGAGCACAACTTCGAAGTGAGTATTTCTGACATAACATCCTCTCTCGCCTGTTTCGGAATCTGGGGACCCCGCTCTCGAGATATTTTGCAGAGTATTACTTCATATGATTTAAGCCATACAAATTTTCCCTTTATGCACTCACGTGAGATTGTGATCGCGAATGCGACGCTGCGCGCAACCAGGATCACGTACGTAGGCGAACTTGGATGGGAGCTCTATGTTCCGATTGCACAGGCTGAGATTGTTTGGGACAAGTTGATTGAAGCCGGAGCAATATTCGGAATGAAGGTCTGCGGTTATCGGGCGATCGAATCACTTCGTCTTGAAAAAGGTTACAGGGCATGGGGAGTCGAGATCTCCACGGAGACAAATCCTTTCGAGGCCGGCCTTGAGTTTGCTGTTGCGTTCAAGAAGAACTCATTCATCGGAAAGGATGCTCTGCTTAAGGCAAAGGAGAACTTGCGCAGAAAACTCGTTCCTATTCTTTTTGATGACATCAGGCAAGTGCCGTTGGGCAACGAACCGATACGAGTGGCAGACCAGATCATCGGTCGAGTAAAAAGCGGGGGTCAGGGCTATTCGCTCAATAAAGCAATCGCGTATGCATATCTGCCCATAGAACACAGTGAAGCTGGAACCAGACTCGACGTGGAGTTCTTTGGCGACTGGAAAAGTGGAGTGGTAGCGAGCGAGCCGCTATTTGATCCGACGAATACGAGAATTCGTTCTTAAATATCAAAATATGAGATGTCGAAAAAAACTTTTCTTCACATGGTGTGGAGGAACGAATAGAGGCTGACCTGCGCTGTTGGGCGAGACTTCGATAGTCGGTGGGAGATATCCACAGTCCATCAACAGGGCGTTACACAGGAAAAGGGCAGTTGTTCCACTGTTGTCCACAGGCCTTGATGGGCAATTCTGGCTTGTTCGTCGGCTACTGCCTACCGTTCACACACGCGCCATATCAGTGGTGAATGTCAGTGGTGAACGGAATGGTGGGTATGTGAGCATTACAGAACTTCCCCATCGCAACCGAGCAGAGTCCGAGTTTGAACGAACGCCTCCGCAGGACCTAATAGCAGAGCAGAGTGTTCTGGGCGGAATGTTGCTGAGCAAAGATGCCATTGCCGATGTTGTGGAGATTCTGCGTGATCGAGATTTTTATCGTCCCGCACACGAAACTATCTACGACGCGATCTTGGATCTGTATGGCCGTGGCGAACCAGCCGATGCAGTCACAGTTTCGGCCGAACTAACCAAGCGCGGTGAGATCGCGCGTGCAGGTGGCGCGCCATATTTGCACACTCTCATTTCATCTGTCCCAACTGCAGCGAATGCTGGTTACTACGCGAAGATAGTTCGAGAACGCGCGATCATGCGGCGCCTTGTTGAGGCCGGCACGAAGATCGTTCAACTGGGGTATAGCGCCGAAGGTGATGTTGATGATTCAGTTGACCAGGCGCAAGCTGAGGTTTACTCAGTCACAGAACGGCGCGCTAACGAGGATTACGTGCAACTGAGCACGCTCCTGCCACAGGCTCTTGATGAGATTGAGGCAATCTCAAAAGGTGTTGGTGCCGAAGGTGTGAAGACTGGTTTCAAGGACCTCGACACGCTTACAAATGGCCTTCATCCCGGAAACATGATTGTTCTGGCAGCTCGTCCTGCAGTTGGTAAGTCCACTCTTGGCCTGGATATCGCACGATATGCATCCATTCATGGTGGAAATACTTCCGTGATTTTTTCGCTGGAAATGAGTCGCTCTGAAATCACGATGCGTATGTTGTCGGCAGAAGCCCGAGTTGGGCTTAACAATATCCGTGCGGGAAATCTCAGCGACGAAGAGTGGTCCAGGCTTGCCCGCCGGATGGGCGAAATCTCGGCGGCGCCACTATTTATCGATGATTCTCCCAATCTCTCACTTATGGAGATTCGAGCCAAGGCACGTCGTCTGAAGCAGAGGCACGATTTAAAGTTGATAGTTATTGATTATTTGCAGTTGATGACGAGCGGAAAAAAAGTCGAAAGCCGCCAGCAAGAAGTCTCTGAGTTTTCGCGCCAACTGAAATTGCTAGCCAAGGAACTCGACGTCCCTGTTATCGCAATCTCACAGTTGAACCGATCTCCTGAACAGCGCTCGGATAAGAAACCGATGCTCTCGGACTTGCGTGAATCTGGCTCGATTGAACAGGACGCCGATGTTGTCATCTTGTTACACCGCGACGATCTTTATGACACCCAGAACCGATCCGGAGAGGCGGATCTCATCATTGCTAAACACCGTAACGGACCAACCCGGACGATTACTGTCTCAGCTCAACTTCACTTCGCGCGCTTTGTTGACATGCCTCAGAGTTCGGCGCCTTCTGATTACACGCAACAGCGGGGCGACAATTCTTAGCTCGCCTGTTTGCGAACTCGATCGGCCAGAATAATTCCAGCAATGACAACGGCTCCACCGATCAGTTGGATTGGGGTGAGAATTTCGCTCAACCACCACCAGGCGAACCCTCCTGCGACCACGGGCTCAAGCATTCCGATCACGCTGCTGGTTGAGGCAGATAGATGCTTTAATCCGCTAAGCACGAGAACGTAGGGGAGGATCGTCCCCATCAGGATGATCCAAAGAATGAGCACCCAGCCTGGAAGCGTGTAATTCTTAAAGATCCCCTGCAGATTGATCTGGTGGGTGAAAACGTGAACAGGAAAACTCCATAGTGGGGTAAGGATGGCCCACACAAGAGAGGCAAACCCAAGACCCCAGACCGTTAACGTATCTATGGATCTGTTGGCAACGAGTTTCTCACCCAAGAGGAAATAGGCCGCCAAGGCGAAAGCATCGATGAAAGCCGCGACCATTCCAATGCCGTCAAGTGTGAGCCCGCGCCACACTTGCCCGACGAGCAGCAGACCTGAGAACCCCAGCCCTAACGAGAGCCACATCATTGAAGGTACGTGACGTTTGCGGATGAACCGGATGTAAAGAACAATCCAAATGGGAGCTGTAAATTCGATAATCAGGGCAATACTGATGGGCATGCGAGCGATGGCGATGAAATAACCCACCTGTACCGCAGCGAATCCAATCACTCCGTAGGCGACAAGCCACGGCAACTCGACTCGGGTAGTCCGGAGTGACTCGCGCTTACCAAGCAGCACGTAGAGAAGAAGAAAGGCGAATGCACCCGTGCATCTGACCTGAGTTAGTCTCCAAGCGGACAAGCCGTCCGCGAGTACTAATTTCGAAATAACTCCATTAAAAGCGAAAGCCACCGCTCCAAGGACCAAGAAGGCTTCGGCGCGAAGGGACTTGAGCACCCCGAAAGACTACTTTAAAAAGCGGATTCAGAGATCTCCATTATGGAGTTGTCTGTAGCTTCAACAATCTTGCGTTCGGCTGAGACATGAGGCAGATAATTCCTAACAAAAAATTTGGCCGAGGCGATCTTTCCGGTGTAGAAATCGGTATCTTTGCCGGCTGTCGGCAATTTACTTGCCGCAATGTCAGCCTCGCGCAAGAGCAACCATGCGATTATGGTGTCGCCTACAGCCATCAAGCACCTGGTGGCATTTAGACCCACTTTGTATATCTCGTCGGGGTCGGTTTGCGACGCTACTGCGTGTCCAACAAGAACACCGATAATTGCATTGAGATCCTCGAGGGTCTTTTGCAGTGCAATCTTCTCTTCTGCGTGGGTGCCTCCGGCTCTTGCAAACGCGGCGATTTCCTTGCTCAGGAGTCCTATCGCCCGACCGTTGTCTTTTATGATCTTTCGGAAAAAGAAATCCAATCCTTGAATCGCCGTGGTTCCCTCGTAGAGTGTGTCGATCTTCGCATCGCGCACATACTGCTCGATGGGCCAATCTTGAGTAAATCCAGATCCACCGAAAGTTTGCAGTGATTCGGTTCCAAGAAGTGTCCACGACTTCTCGCTTCCATATCCCTTCACAATCGGAAGTAGTAGATCAGCAAGAGCGTCCAAGTCTTCCTGTTTCTGCTTGTCGACTCCATCGGCCTTGGCCATGGCAACTTCATCCTGAATCGATGCGGCGTAGAGAAGTAGTGCCCGCATCCCCTCCGAATAGGCTTTTTGCACCATTAGTGAGCGTCGAACATCGGGGTGGTGGATGATCGTGACACGCGGACTGGTCTTGTCGTTCATGACCTTCATGTCACCGCCCTGTACTCGCGTCTTGGCATAGGCGAGGGCTTGCTGGTACCCAGCAGATAGCGTTGCAATCGCTTTTGTTCCGACCATCATGCGAGCGAATTCAATGATCTTGAACATTTGCGCTATGCCATCATGGACGTCTCCAAGAAGGTAGCCGACAGCCGGTTCCTTCTCGCCAAGATTCATCTCGCACGTCGAAGAAACATTGAGACCCATTTTGTGTTCCACTTTGGTGGCATAAACTCCATTGCGCTTGCCAAGCGCGCCAGTTTCGAGATCAAACATGAATTTCGGAATGAGAAATAAACTCAAACCCTTCGTGCCACCGCCGCCACCTTCACGCCTGGCGAGCACAAAGTGGACGATATTTTCGTTGAGGTCGCTATCTCCTGATGTTATGAATCTTTTTGTGCCAGTGATGTGCCATGTGCCATCGGCCTGCTGAACCGCTTTTGCACGACCAGCCCCGACATCGCTGCCGGCGTCCGGCTCGGTGAGCATCATGCTTGCCCCCCAATCGCGTTCAACCATCAATTTTGCAATCTTCTTCTGTTCCTCCGTGCCAAGGAGGTAGGCGACGTGGGCAAATGCATAACCGGAGGCGTAGATGTGGATGGACGGATTTGAACCGAGAACCATTTCCGCAATGGCCCAGCGAAGGGATGCTGGAATTTTCGTCCCACCGAGTTCGGGCGGGGTATCAATACGCCACCACTCACCCTCAATGTAAGCCTTGTACGACTTCTTGAAGGACTCAGGCAGTTTCGCATCTCCGGTTGCCGGGTTGAAATCGACTCCGACTCGATCCCCCTCGACGAATGATGCGGCGAGGTCGTTCTCGGCCAGACGTTTGATCTCTTCGAGCATCCCCATCGCGGTGTCGCGGTCAAGATCCTTATAAATAGATTTTCCTAAGATCTCACCTCGCCCTAGCAAGTCGAAAAGGCAGAACTGGATATCGCGCAGGTTGGCGGTGTAGTGGCCCATCAGGAAATCCCCCCGTATACGTCTGGATAGAGCCCTAGGATGCTACTGGCGAGTAACTTATGCAAATTCATACCAGGTTCCGACGCCACTTTTTCATGACTTCCGAAACGGACGCGAATGTCCCCTGAATGACCTCTGTTGGTGCTATGCAAGCGTGAAGATACTGAGCAACGTGAGACAGACTTCCCTGTTGGTTTTGCCTACCCCGAATATGGCCAGAAGTGTGGCTAGGGGAGGTCCGCTATGTCGATAACGGACATCTCACCCTCTTTCGAGATTCTTCCACCTAAGAAGGCAGAGGTTGAAGAGTCGGTAAACCCCCCAGCCCTGGTTCTCGTCAAGGATTCCACGGCACTTACCGAATTGGAATACGCGAAGGCCCTTGCCGCAATGGCCGGGATCGCATTCGTTGAGTTGATTGACTATCCAATCGACCGTACGGCGATCTCCCTGGTTTCTGCTGCGATATGTCGCCGCCACGAAGTTCTACCGCTAAGAATTAACAACGGACGTCTTGTGTTGGCGATGGCTGATCCTGGTAACGTCATTGCAATTGATGATGTTCGCGCGGCAGCGCGAATTCAAGTTGAAGCAGTCGGAGTTACGCGAAGTGATCTCCTTAGCTCTATTGATCGGTATCTGCGCGCCGACGACGAATTGAATGATCTGACCTCGGCAATAGTTGAATCCAACGCACTGGCAGACACAAATGACTACGGCATCATGGAATCTCCCGATGGAGACGCTCCAATCGTTCGTTTCGTGAATTTGCTTGTCAGTCAGGCGATTCAGGATCACGCATCTGATATTCATATCGAGCCCGCCGAACATGATGTTCGAGTTCGCTACCGCATCGACGGCGTACTGCACGAGATGCAGAATGCTCCCAAGAGTATTCAGAACGGCGTGATCTCGCGCTTGAAGATCATGAGCGACATTGACATTGCTGAGCGACGAAAGCCCCAAGATGGTCGGATGTCTGTGCGTCATAGTGGGCGCAAGATTGACTTGCGCGTTGCAACTCTCCCCACCGTGTGGGGGGAGAAGATCGTCATGCGTATTCTTGATAATCCGAACTCAAGTCTTGATGTGCGTGACCTTGCACTGCTCGATCGCAACTTTAAGGCCTACGAAACTTCCTACACGAAGCCCTACGGGATGATTCTTGTTACCGGCCCCACAGGCTCTGGCAAATCGACGACCTTGTATACGACACTGAGCGCAGTTGCAAAGCCAGAGATCAACGTGATTACCGTTGAAGACCCTGTTGAGTATCGAATGGACGGCATCAATCAGGTTCAAGTGAATCCCAAGGCAGGTCTGACGTTCGCAAGCGCCCTTCGCTCGATACTTCGAAGCGACCCCGACGTGGTGCTCATCGGTGAGATTCGCGATCATGAGACAGCGCAGATCGCCGTCGAAGCCTCCCTTACTGGTCACTTGGTTCTTTCGACTCTGCATACCAACGATGCGCCGAGTGCGATCACCAGGCTCACAGAGATGGATATTGAGCCGTTCCTAGTGGGTTCTGCCTTGGATTGCGTCGTCGCACAGCGCCTTGCCCGGCGCCTTTGCGAGCACTGCAAACTGCCTGTGATTCATCAACCCCAGTACCTCAAGGATCTGCGTTTCGGTTTTGACCCAAATGTTGAACCGCCGACGATTTATCAACCAGTTGGTTGCACCAGTTGTTCGAACACAGGTTATCGCGGGCGAATTGCCATACATGAAGTCATGACGGTGACAGAAGAAATCGAACGTTTGGCAGTGGCTCGCGCTTCTAGCGCGGAGATTGGAAGAATGGCACGAGAACAAGGCATGCTCACGTTGCGCGAAGACGGATGGGCGAAAGTTCAATTGGGTTTAACCTCGGTAGAAGAAATCTTGAGAGTTGTCGCTTAGTGCATACCGTTGGACAGGCTGACCCTGAACTCATTGGTGCCCTTGAGGAAGTAGTAGCGCAAGGTGCGTCCGATCTGCACATGACGGTCAACGCCCCACCGATGCTTCGAATCAACGGGAGCCTTCAGCCTGCGGGGAGTACGCAACCGTGGTCACGTGAGAAAGTAGTCGCGGCCCTTTTTAGCATCCTCTCACCGTTACAGAAAGAGATATTTGAAAAGGAATTGGAGTTGGATTTTGCTTACACAATTTCGAGTGATTCCCGCTTCCGTGTCAACATGTATCAGCAACGCGGATCCATGGGTGGCGCCTTCCGCATTATTCCAACTGAATTGAAACAGCTGAAGGCACTTGGAGTTCCAGAGACGGTCGGGGACTTTGCTCAACTGGCTCGCGGACTTGTGCTCGTTACGGGACCTACTGGTTCGGGAAAGTCGACGACGTTGGCCGCACTCATCGACCTTGTGAATAGCACCCGCGCTGACCACATAGTCACTGTCGAAGACCCGATTGAATTCCTTCACAACCACAAGAAATCCATCGTCAACCAACGCGAAGTAGGTTCGGATACACATAGTTTCGCATCGGCGCTCAAGCACGTGCTGCGGCAGGACCCAGATGTCATACTCATAGGTGAACTTCGCGACCTCGAAACGATTTCGGTAGCGCTAACCGCAGCCGAGACAGGTCACTTGGTCTTCGCCACCCTTCACACGCAGGACGCACCTCAGACAATTGACCGCGTAATCGACGTTTTTCCGCCCCACCAGCAGGGCCAAGTAAGGGCGCAACTTGCCGCCACGCTTCAGGGGGTGATCTGCCAGTCCCTTGTGAAACGAGCAGATGGGAAGGGTCGTGCAGTGGCCACAGAAGTGCTCGTGACAACGTCGGCAATCTCGAATCTCATCCGTGAAGGCAAGACATACCAGATCGTTTCGATGATGCAGGCTGGCCGAGCACAAGGGATGCACACGATGGATCAGCACTTGGCCGATCTCGTGAAGGCGGGAACGATTACGTACGAAGCGGCCCGAGAAAAAGCACATGACTTGGATGGCTTGGATCGCCTATTACAAGGATTTGATTCAAGGCAAAATTCGACTCGCATTTTGGACAGCGCGATTGATTTCGGCGATTCCTTTTCAAAAGCGGTGCGATGATGGCCACTGCTCAGGCATTTGTTTACTCGGGGCGCAATACTTCCGGGAAATTGATCAAGGGTTCGCTAGAGGCGCAAAGTGAGGTAGCAGTTGCATCTAGATTAGTTTCGATGGGACTTGCACCCGTCTCTATCACCAGAGCGTCGGAACATACTGGGCTAAAGAAGGAAATCTCAATCCCCGGATTTAAGAAGAAGATTAAGTTGAAGGAACTTGCGGTCATGAGTCGTCAAATGGCGACGATGATCGGTGCCGGACTCTCCCTTTTACGTTCCTTAAACATTCTCGCCGAACAGACTGAGAACAGCGCCTTGGCAAAGATTCTTGGACAAATCCGCGACGAAGTCGAGACCGGAGTTTCCACCTCAGATGCTTTCGCTAAGCACCCAGAAGTGTTCCCTCCTTTGATGATCAGCATGATACGAGCCGGTGAAGCGGGCGGATTTCTTGAGGGCGCACTTGACGCGATTGCAGTTAACTTCGAGAAAGAAGTAAAACTCAAAGGGAAGATTAAATCAGCTCTTACGTACCCGGTAATCGTACTCATTATGTCTCTTATATCTGTCGTAGCAATGTTGGTCTTTATCGTTCCCGTATTCCAAAAAATGTTCGCGAGTCTGGGAGGCAAGCTTCCATTACCGACAATGATGCTCGTCTATTTGTCTCAAGCAATGGCTTGGATAGGCCCTCTGATGATAGCGATTTTCATTGCTTTTTCGATCTGGTGGCCGAAGAACAAAAATACCGAGCGTGTACGAAAACGTCTTGACCCCTTGAAATTGAGATTACCTGTCTTTGGGTTGTTGATGAAGAAGATCGCTATCGCACGTTTTAGTCGAAATTTCTCGGACATGATTCGTGCTGGTGTGCCCATTCTTCGCGCACTTCAAATTGTTGGCGAGACGTCTGGCAACTGGGTGATACAGCGGTCTCTAGAACAGGTCGCAGAGTCGGTTAGGCAAGGTCACTCACTTTCCGGTCCGCTTTCTGATCACTCGGTTTTCCCCGCGATGGTCACACAAATGATTGCCGTAGGTGAAGATTCCGGCTCACTGGAAGTGATGCTCAACAAAATTGCCGATTTCTATGATCAAGAAGTTGAGGCGGCTACTGAACAGTTAACTGCGATGATCGAGCCGCTGATGGTGGCCTTTCTTGGTGTGGTAATCGGCAGCATGGTCATCGCTCTATACCTGCCCATCTTCAACATCTCGAAGCTCATCAAATGATTTGTCATCTCTAAAGAGGGGACAGAATTTTCCTTGTCGACAAAAAAACATACTGCTAACTTCTCGTGAGTAAGACTCTCCGTGCACTACTGAATCGAAAAGGATGATCTCATGATTTCTCGCATCGCTGGCGTCTTGAATGCTCGCCGCTCTTCCCTGCAGGAGAAAGAAAAGGGTTTCACCCTTATCGAGCTCCTGGTCGTTATCGTCATCATCGGCATTCTCGCCGCAATTGCTATTCCGGTCTACCTCGGCGTTCAGAACAATGCCAGGGACAGCGCCGTGCAATCCGATCTAACTAATGCTAAGACTGCTGTGGTTGCATATGAAACCGATAAGAATGTTCTGCCAACCGCAGCACAGTTGACGGTAGCCGTTCTTGGTAGTTACGGCTTTACTTTAAACACCGCCGATACAACGTCGATTGCTTACAGTGGAGCAGCAGTCGCACCAGCCTTCTGTATTAAGGCCGTCAGCACAACCGGCAATAACTTTTACGTCACCGATTCAACTGGAGTTGTAAAAGTGGCTTCTGGCGGAGCGGCGCCAGCGGGCTGCTAGCGGCAATTCATTTCCAACTAATTAAGTCACATAGGTGGGAGGCGCAAATGTGCCTTCCACCTATGTGGTTTCACCATCGCGCATTAGAAGGATGATAAATGAAGATCCATCGTTTAGGGCTCAGACATCGCCTTAGCGTGTTCGCGCTTGAGGATGGTTTTGGTCTGATGGAGGTCATAGTCGCGATGTTTCTCCTTTCACTTCTTTCAGTCTCCTTTGTCCCGCTGCTAGTTAATTCCATCAAGAGCACTTCAAAAAATACAACGATTGCAACTGCAACGCAGATTGTGAATCAGGAAATAGAAGGCGCACGAGCGGTGCGCTCCCCGACGTCCACTGCGCCTAGTTGTTATGACATAACCCAATTCTTGCAAGTAACACTGGCGTCCGTGACGGACCCACGCGGCGTAACACTTTTGCCTCAATGGGACGCAGCATCATGTCCCACAAGTTATCCAGGCGTGGTTCGTGCCAGAATATCGGTTTCCCGAAATGGGCAAACAGTCCCTTTAGCTCAAGCGGTAACTTTCATCTACGTGAAATCCGCAACATGATTGTGACGTCTGTCGAAAACCGCGACGGTGAAGTTGATGATCACGGCTTCACTCTGGTTGAGTTTCTCATCGCTAGTGGACTCTCCATCATTTCTCTAGTAATTGTCGGCGGGATTATGATTGCGGGCTTACGGACGCAAGAGATTGCGCGTAGTGTCACAGATGCTGCTAATACGGCCCAGCAGATTGTTCACTCAGTGCAGGCAGGCGTGAAGAATGCATCGGCGATAACAGTGGCGAGCGGTGCAACAGCGGGTACCCAGCTTCTCCTTGTTCGCACTGTCAGTTCTGATCTAAATTCGACCGCTCCTTCTTGCCAGGCTTGGTATTACACGCCTACGAATGGGGGGGCCGTGTACACGACGAAAACTACCCCTGCCGTTGCGATTACAGTGCCCAGCGGAGGTCCGCAGGGTATCTGGACGATTCTCGGCACTGGAGTAACTCCCGCAGATCCGATTACTGGCAAAGTATTTAATGCCCCAAGCGGAGGCCGAGTCGAACTCAAATTTGATGTGGCAGCAGGTGCCCATCCGTACGTTCTCATTAACACCATGACCTACAACTCTCAATCGACGGCGGTGAGTTCACCGTGCTTCTAAATCGACTGTTTAGCCGTGCTGGATTTCAAGACGTAGAGGAACGCGGAAGCGCAATGCTCGCTGTCCTCGGCGTCATGGGCGTTGCGGTTGTAATCGCCGTAACTACCACGACTGCCTCCTTGCATGCTGTTGGTATCACAACCTCGACTCGGGCAAGTGTTGAGGCCGAAGCAGCGGCTGAAGCCGGAATTGATTACGCGGCATCGCAATTGGCGACTTCCGTGTGTCAATCGCAATACACAAGTTCCACAGCACCCATTTTTTCTGTGGTGGTTTCTTACTCCAATCTCGCAACTTCTCCTGGGACTACTGACGCTTCATGGGTAAGCGGTTGTCCAACATCAACAAGTGCACAGAGGCTAAAATTGGTTTCAACTGGTACGGCGAGTACCTTGGGAGTTGCAGGTAATACGACAGGAAATACCCGTATGGTAGAGGCCATCTATCCATACACCCCGTCTCCGCCCGCATACACAATTGTTCCCTCTGGTCCTGCGACTTATTCATACTCGCAGCAGGACCCAACAATAAATAATTTGACGATCACCCAAGCCGGGACTGTGCGCCCGAGTCTCGTTTACCTTTCAGGAAGTGCCACCTGTACCTCCGGCACACAGATCACCGGCGATGTCATTCTCGGAGGTGGCGGACTGTCAATAACAAGCGGATGCACAATTAACGGCGACCTATCGACCGCGGGTGTTGTCAGTATTCAATCAGGAGAGGTAACTGGAAACGTAAATGCCTCTGGAGTGCAAAGTGGAATTTCAGTATCTCTATCTGCTTCGGCTGTGGTGGACGGAAGCATCTATGGGGCGGGGCCTGTATCAATTGATGGAAAGGTTGGAAGCAATGTCGTCGCGGGGCCCGTGACTGGGACATCAACATTTTCAAACCAGTCTTCCGTAGGGGGATCCGTGGTTTCAGCCGGAACTGTTTCAGCCGCCAGCGGTTCAGTTAAAGGGACAATCACTCAAAATAGGACCGGAATAGTTACTCCTACCGTACCTTTCGCTCCTCAGTGGGTTGATTACGCCTACAGCCCGAGCGATTGGGTTGCCTCCAATGGCACTCCTTATTCCGTGACGATCATGACATCGTGCACCTCCAGCGCCTTGTCCACCGCTCTTGCAACACTTGCGGGATCGGCTACGCCGATGATCTTAGATACTCGCGTGTGCGGAGCAGTGACTGACTTCTCGGGATACAGCATGACCCTTACGAGCGATTCGGTGATTGTCGCAAACGGTTTCAATTTCCGCTCAAATAACATTCAAGCTTCGAGTACGCCTGATAAGCGACTTTGGATCATCATTCCTGACACGGTTGCGGATCGTCAGCCCACCTGCCCAACAGGCAGCTCGGCAAATATCGGCAATGGCGTGCAGATCGGTCCTCACGTTGCGGCGATGATCTATTCACCTTGTGCTATCAGCAACGGTGGAGATACATGGACAGGGCAGATGTATTCGTCTTCCATCGGGACCAACGCCAGCTTCATCTTGAATTTTCAGCAAATAGGATTGCCTACGGTCAATCTCAGTACGGGCCAGTACTTGGCTCCTACTGGCACCGGCGTCCTGGGTGATCGGACTTCGATTCGAGACTTGGTGTCAAACTAATATGCCAATCATCATCGGATTATTTGGGTCCCTTGTGGGTTCGTTCCTCAATGTCGTCATTTACCGACTTCCACTCCGGCGCTCGGTAGTCTCGCCTCCAAGTGCTTGCACTGAATGTGGCATGAGAATTAAGGGTTATGACAATATTCCAGTTCTGTCTTGGATGTTTTTGCGGGGTAAGTGTCGAGGATGCAAATCCTCAATTTCTGTCAGATATCCGATTGTCGAATTGAGTACTGGTGTAATTTTTGGGATCGTCGCATGGAAGTTTCATGGAAGTGCGCTCTCGCTGCTGCTTGCGTTTCTTTACTTGGCTGCGGTCAGCATTGTTCTGGCACTCATCGATCTTGACACGCACACGCTTCCTAACCGAGTGGTGGTACCAAGTTACGTTGTCGGAATCTTGCTATTGGGTATGACCGGTGTGGTCAGCGGAAATCATGGAGCCATTCTTCGTGCGCTTATCGGGATGATTGCACTTGGCCTCTTCTATTTTGGGATGGCGCTCATCTACCCAGGAGGAATGGGCATGGGAGATGTGAAATTTGCAGGTGTTTTAGGGCTGTTCCTTGGGTATCTCGGTTGGGGAGTGTTACTAGTCGGCGCCTTCTCAGCGTTCGTGTTGGGAGGCTTTTTTGCTCTTGGTCTGATGGTCTTCCGAAAGGCTAGTCGAAGAAGTGGCATTCCGTTCGGGCCATGGATGCTCACTGGCGCATGGGTTGGCGTCTTCTTCAGTACGTCAATTGTTCAACAGTATCTGTCTCTATTCGGATTAAGTAATCGCATTTAGCGAAATGACGCACGGAAGGAATAACAAAGTGGCAACAAATGTTGTGGGACTGGATATAGGTAGCACCGGCGTGCGCGGGGTCGAACTCAGTGCCAACGGGAAAACCAAACCATCTCTAGTCCGCTCTTATGAGATTCCTCTTCCTCCAGGGGCAGTCGTGCACGGGGAAGTAGTTGATCCAGAAGCGGTTGGCTCGGCGCTCAAAAGGCTCTGGTCCCAAGGGGGATTCAAGAGCAAGAAGGTTGTACTCGGAACAGGAAACCAAGGGGTCATTGTCCGCGATCTCACCGTTCCAAAGATGTCCATGAGACACATACGCGAATCTCTGCCTTTTCACGTGCAGAGTCTCCTGCAGATGCAATTGGCTGACTCCATTTTGGATTTCTATCCGACGTCCGAGAGTGATGGCGACCAAGGGCCTGTAGTCAATGGGCTGCTAGTCGCCGCCGAGAAGAAGGAGATACTCGGAAACGTTAGCGCCGTTGAGCGGGCCGGCCTTACGCCAGTTGAGGTTGATCTCGTTCCTTTTGCCCTTAACCGACTCCTCGTTAGCCGACCAAAGGTGACGGGGACTGTAGCTCTCATCGACATCGGCGGCACGACTACGAGCGTCATCATTTCCAGCGACGGTGTTCCTTGGTTTGTCCGGATAATTCCTACGGGCGGCCATGATCTGACTCAAGCTCTCATCGACGGCCTGGGCATTGATGCACCTTCGGCCGAGGAATTGAAGTTATCTCTCAGACTAGGAGCGAACGAAGTCGAGTCGGAGGGAGTGGACTCCACGACCGTGAAATGCAAATGTGCCAAGTGCGTCGCAGAAGACCCATACGCGGATGATGCTCGGTCAACAGAAATATTGCATGCAGTCAGCAGTGAATTGCTTGGAAGCCTGCGAAGTACTGTGAACTACTTCAACAACACTCGGCCTCAGGACCCGGTCCAGCAGATACTCCTTACGGGTGGCGGTTCTCTGCTTTCTGGAATAGCGGGGGCGCTCTCTGAACTCACTCATGTGCCTGTTGAGATTGCCGATCCATTATCTGCGATCTCTCTGCCACGGAAGAGGAACGCTAAGAAGATTCATTTAGATGGGTCAATCGCGGTTGCACTCGGCCTGGCACTAAGGAGCACGACGTGAGTCGCGTATCAAAGGGCTCAAGTTTAGTTATTGGTGGCGAGTCGAAAGTCGACCTGCTTCCTCAAGAACTGAGGGTCAAGCGCAAAGCAGCAGTGGTCCGACGACGACTGGGCTTTCTGGTATTTCTAGTTGCGCTACTCGTCTCAGGAAGCGTTCTTCTCGTTCGTGCACAGGCTTCTCAAGCGAAAGTGAATCTCTTTATCGAGCAGGCGAACACCCAATCCTTACTTCTACAGCAGCGCAAGTACGGTCAAGTGCAGCAAATACAGAAGGATGTGGATACGGTACAAGCGGCCCAGCAGGTGGGAACCTCAACAGAGATAAATTGGAAGAACTACCTCATAGCAGTCCAAGCCACACTTCCGTCCAATGTGACTCTCGATTCGGTCAATATTGATTCTGCCACGCCTTTTACGAGTTATGCCCAAGCTAGTGCCCCATTGCAGGGTGAACGTATCGCAACATTGAGCTTTACCGCACTGAGTTCAACCCTTCCAAAGGTTCCCCAATGGCTCATCGCACTGGCCACTCTTCCGGGATACGCCGATGCCAATCCAGGATCGGTGACTCGAACTGCCACTGGCTCATATTCCGTGAATATAACTATGCATATCAATCAAGCGGCGTTCACTAATCGCTTTGCGAACGTAGGGAAGTGACTATGAAAAAGAGCAGGATCTGGGTAATTGGTGCAATGCTGGCCATATTGGTGATAGTTGCCGGCGGTTGGCTGCTGGGCATTGCTCCCCAATTGGCTATTGCCAACACTGCCAATATTGATCGAGCAAATGCTGTCCTCGCCAATACTAGAAATCAAGTGATCCTTGCAAAGTTGAAGAAGGATTATGAGAATATTGATGCGCTAAAGAATCAACTTGCAACGCTTCGCGACGCTGTTCCGCCAAAGGCCGACATTTCCGCATTTGTTACCGAACTCAATACCCTTGCCGGAGCCCACAAGGTCACCTTGAAAACAATTACGGTGAGCGACGCAAAACCATACACACCTGCGACGCAGGCCTCCTCCACCGCAAGCACGACTTCCAATTCGCCGCAGACTAATCCAAAGATAACCACCGCTAATTTCGTCATCATCCCTGTACAGATCTCTGTATCTGGGGATTATGGAAATGTTCTCGATTTCGTTAACGACATTCAAATGGGTCGGAGGTTGATTCTTGTGTCATCGCTTTCTACAACTGGGTCGACTGACTCCAAAGCGACCAAAGGCAGCACAGGTACGTCTTCAAATTCACAGCAGGTTGATTCATTGATTGGCGGTTCTATTTACGTCCTGCTGGATAAGGGTTGAGGCTAAGGGAGCAAGCCCTCGCTGCGTGCTGCATGGTAAAGATCCATGCGCGTTCGCGCATCAAGACCGGTGGCATCGTATTTTGCGCGCACGCGATCTAGATATTCCTTCACAGTGGAAGGCGCCAGCCCCATGCGACGCGCGACGGTTTCGAGCTTCAACCCTGATGCATAGAGGACCAATGCCTTGCGTTCTTGATTGGAAAGATTGACACGGCCGGTTTTAATCGACGCGATAGCGCCTGCGACCTCAGGAGACATCCAGTCGCCACCCAGCATTACAGCATCGATTGCCTCTTTGAATTGCGCATCATTTGCACGTTTGGACATATATCCGTGCGCACCGGAGATCATGACTGACTGGATAGTCTCGGCTTGTCCAAGGGCGGAGACAACGAGAATGCGTGCACCTTTTGCTGCGATGATTGCAACCACCTCGGCTGCAGTGCGGTTGTCACCTAAGTCGAGGTCGACTATCGCAACGGTGTTTGCATCGCAAAACTCTGCGGCAGCAATAACGTCTTTGCCTTCATAGGTAATTTGATCATCTGGGTACAAGCCCCGAATCTGTGCGACGAGAGCAGAGAGGAGCAGTGGATGATCTTCCAAAATAACAAATGACACTCGGGCGCTCCTTTCGTGGACCTAGCCTATCAATGAAGTCCATAACCTAAACTCTCTCCATGATGACGCCACACTGGGTATTCACGCAATGAATATCTTCAAGTTTGTCCATCCGACTCGGATCAAGCCGACGTGGGCTGCCCAGTTGGAGCAGGTCAAGCTTGCACTTGCACGGGCTGCATTTACTTTATGTTGGCTGCCATCAATCGCCTTGTCCATCGTCAATTGGTCCAATGGCAAGGGCGATCTGCCTTTCCTTCTCTTTCTGTCACTGCTTCTCTGGTACCTCTTGGAATACGCTGTCCCTCGAAAACAGGGCAACGTAGTCTCAATCCTTCTCGCCATCGCGATCCTGTACGTTCCATCTCTCGCGCCAGACACGAATCCGCAGATCTGGTATGCGGTAAACCTCTCAGGCGTTGCAACCGTTGTACTGGCTGCCCTGTATACCACGTGGCCACGCTCACTTGTTTTCATGGGCGTCGCTGCGATTGTCGAACACTTTGTGATCTTGTCAGAGTCCGGTGGCGTCTACACCTCTGGTGTCTACTGGCTAAACGGTTGGGTCACACCGCTGTGGATCTTTCTTCTTGGAGCATTTGTCGGATTTGCCTTCCACGGTTTGGAGGAGACGTTTGCTCAAGAAGATCGCATTGCCGAGTCAATGGAGACGCTAAAGGCAAGGGATGCCATCATGCGAGCCCTTGCAGCAGAGCACTCGTCTCAGCGTCGTCGCCTCCATGAGACAGTGCTGAACACCCTTGCAACTTTGGTCCGGAAAAATACGGGCGAGACCGAGACGCTCTTGAACCGCCTTAGGAGTGAAATTGCTGAGGCTCGCTTCTATCAGGGCCTTGTCGCTCCAACCTCCATGTCGGCGATTATCGATTCCGTCGTACCGACCCTTGCTCCTGGGGATCCTCTAGTGAGAATCAAAAAAGGCGAAGACGTTCTACTGCCCCAGAAGATTGCTCGCGACGTACGCGATGCGATGGCAGAGTTGATTCTCAACGCCGTACGCCATTCAGGTGGAAGGACAGTTGAGATTTCGTGGGAGAAAGATCAGAAGAGTCTGATCGTCAAAGTGAAAGATGACGGCGTCGGATTGTCGCAAAAGTCGAGCAAGGGTTTGGGACTCGGACAGATTCTGCCTGAAATTCTCGCGGATCGACAGGCGAGAATGAATATTACGACTGGGGAGGGAATAGGAACAGAAATTGAATTAGTGATTCCACTGGAGGAGGAGGTAGATAGACGCGCTATTTTGCACACTCCGCCACATTCTCTCTTCGAAATGTTCGACTCAGTGGGGAGGATTCTGCTAGCGGCTCCAGCTCTAGCGGTTGCAGCATTGAGTTGGTGGCTGATTGGGCCATACAACCCAAAGCCGATCCTCATGGGGCTACTCGCCATTCACGTCATCTCGGTACTGATTGCTTCTACGAACCCTCGTCGAACGGGCGGATGGCTATTGATCGTCATAGGTCTTTTCGCTGGGCTTGCGGTCGTTCTTGTAATTTCTAACAATGTGAACGCCTGCGAAAACATTGGCCAACTTCGCTGGGCGGCAAACTTCCTCTGCAGCACCACCAGTATCGGGGCAGTCTTCTACGTGCCACGCAGGCTCCGTTTGATATTTATTGCGCTGACCATCATCTCCCTCTATCTGATGGGACTTTTGCTGCCGAAGGCTTGTTCCGGCGCGCTCCTAACCCCAGCTAGTGCGTTGCTCGGTTTCTTCTTGGTGCTTATTACTCTCTGGCGACAGAGCAATCGCTGGCGCGCCAGTCTGCGCGTCAGTAAGGCGCGTAGCGCGGAACTGACCCGAAGGCGCATTGAGAGGAAAATTGATGCCGATCGCGCGGAGCAATGGTTCTCGGCAATGGATTACCTAGACCGTTTTGCCAAATCCGCTACTACCGGCTTGTTGGTAGAGAGTGAATTACAAAGACAGGCCCACATAGAAGAGGCACGATTACGTGCCCGTATTCAATTGGATCCATTTGTTACCGGTGGTCTTGCCCAGCTTGCGCTAGATCTTGTGAATGTTGCCGCGAAGCAGAACTGGACGCCAACTATTGCAGTTGTCGAAGCTTTGACCGATTCGGAGCCTGTGTCCGCAGAAGTTCGTGAAGCCATGTGCGAAGCCTTCGAGGGCATTGAGACGGGAATGTGCCAGATAACTCTTTATCTAGATGATGAGGAAGAGTGCCTAACGGTGGTCTCCTCATGTCTGGACCTCCAGCACGCCGCTGTCGCGATCGGTAGCGGGTTGCGAAGTGGATTCGGCAATGAGAAGCGGACCCGGGCGGTCTTCGATTCCGTGAATGGCGAGCGCTGGTTGGAGATCAGACGGGTCGTGTAGGTACTTGTGGAGCGGGCGACGGGAATCGAACCCGCGCTGTCAGCTTGGGAAGCTGAAGTGATGCCATTTCACTACGCCCGC
>CAYXIS010000023.1:0-21429 GCA_964465545.1 uncultured Bifidobacterium sp.
AGCGCAAACTCCTTGCCCAGATGGAGGAAGCTCTTTCGGCTGATGATCCTCATCTAGTCTCCACTCTTACCGGAACTCGTCTCTATCCCGGACGAAATCGAATCTTGCTCGGGGTGGCCCTGACCGTTATAGGCATCGCCACCATATTTGCTGGCCTGATCTCCAAGACAACGCCGGTGGGGATTTTGGGATTCCTGATCTCCCTCGCGGGAGTCACCTTGGCCGTGTCCGCCCTTTCTGGAGTTAGTGCTCTTCGCCTGCCGCCGAAGGGACCCCGCAAAGGCAGGCTCAACTCTCGACTTGAGGATCGCTGGGAGCGACGAAACTTCGACTTATAAAAGACAGTCCGCCTTTTTCCAGCCCCTGAACGGGGCTTTTTTTGTGCCGCCTACACGTTGGCTCCGCCTTCTCAAAGACAAATGGTGGCCAGAGTGGGTAGTAGGGGAGAAAGGTGGCTAGAGGTGGTTGAAAAGGGAGAGAAATGGAGTAAAGTGGGGCAAAGATTGCGGACCTGGGGAAGGGGACCATCATGTTTCTTGGCACCCACGAACCTCGACTGGATGACAAAGGTCGCCTGATCCTTCCAGCCAAGTTCCGCGATGAGCTTGCCAGCGGCCTGGTGATCACCAAGGGCCAGGAGCGCTGCCTCTATGTTTTCCCGTCAGCCGAATTCGCCTCGATTACCGAGACGTTGCGACAAGCCCCAGTGACTGCCAAGTCCGCGCGCGACTACATGCGTGTGATGTTCGCGGGTGCACACGATGAAATTCCAGACCGCCAAGGCCGGATCACCATCCCGCAGGGTCTTCGTACGTACGCCTCGCTTGAAAAGGAGTGCGTAGTAATTGGTGCGAATACGCGCGTTGAAATTTGGGACGCCAAGTCATGGAGCGAATACCTGGCAGATCGCGAAAAGGGATTTGCCGACGTGTCGGAGGAGGTATTCCCAGGACTCTTCTAAATCAATCGAGTGGGTCTCTCTTGTGGCCACCGCCGACCTTATGAATCGGCACCCCTTCCCCGGTGCCGACACAAATAGTTCCGTCGGCCGGCGGTGACCAGAGGAGAGAAGTTCGATCTAACAAATATTCAAAATTTCCACAGCAGATTAGGGGGAGAAGATGGCTCAGCACGCTTCGGTGTTGCTCGAACGCTGCATTGATTTGCTCTCTCCTGCAATCGGAAGAAGCAAGAATCCAGTTGTTGTTGATGCGACCCTGGGATTGGGCGGACATACCGAGGCGCTCCTGAAGAAATTTCCAGACCTCATTGTGATCGGAATCGACCGCGATAGAGATGCCCTAGCACTTGCAACGTCGCGTCTTGCCGTCTTCGGTGATCGATTCAAGAGCATCCACTCCGTGTATGACCGCATTCAAGAATGTATCGAGGAATTCGGTTACAAAAAAGTGGACGGCATCCTCTTTGATCTCGGAGTCTCATCAATGCAATTGGATGATGTCGACCGCGGATTTTCCTATTCAAACGACGCACCACTTGATATGCGCATGGATAGGAGCCAGGGAAGAACTGCAGCGGACATCATCAATTTTGCCGGAAGAGATGAACTTGTCATGATTCTTCGCAAGTTCGGGGAGGAAAGATTTGCTCCTCGCATAGTCGATGCGATCATTCGCCAACGCGAAATTTCTTACATGAATTCGACCGCCGAACTAGCCGCCCTTGTTAAGGAGAATATCCCAGCCGCTACTCGTCGTACCGGAGGCAACCCTGCTAAGCGGACATTCCAGGCACTGCGAATTGCAGTAAATGACGAATTAGGTGCGCTGACAAGGGCGATTCCTGCCTCGCTCAGCGCCCTGGTTGTGGGCGGCCGGCTGGTTGTGATGTCTTTTCAGTCATTGGAAGATCGCATCGTAAAGGAGTTTTTTGTTGAGGCCAGCGAGTCAAAAACTCCTCGCGAACTTCCTGTAGAAATTCCCGAACTCGCAGCGAAATTCATGCTCGTGGTTCGTGGGAGCGAGACACCATCAGAGGAAGAACTTGCTGAGAACCCGAGATCTGCATCGGTTCGCCTTCGCGCAATAGAACGGGTGGCTGCGTAATGGCCATTCCAGTACTAGCTCCCGCAGTCACACGATCCAGACAGATTGTTGCTGAGAAATCCTCGCGGGCGGCGCTACGCCTTGTTCCAGAACTGAAGGAAAGGGGAAGAGCCGACCGAAAAACCTTCGTCATCTTCCTCTCGGTTATCGGCGGGATCGGACTTCTGTTGCTTCTGACAATCAACACAATGCTTGCGCAAGATGCATTCGAACTTCACCGCTTACAAGCGCAAGCAACAACCCTGAGCGATCAACGCGAGGCAGTCATCCGACAGATTGACCTCGCTTCCTCTCCAGAGGAATTGGCGACCCGCGCAATCGCCGAAGGAATGGTGCCTTCGCAGAGTCCGAGATTCTTATCTTTGAATTCTTCCTCATTGATTTCAGTAGCCCCGAAGGGGTAGCTATGGCCGATTTCTCACTGTCGCGCTCACGAATAAGCACATTACTATTCTCGGTACTCTTCATTTTTGGACTGCTCGTTTTTCGACTCATCGACATTCAAGCCGTACAGGCCCATGCCTTCGCTCTTCGCGCAGCAAATGAGATGTCAACGATTTCGACCATGCCAGCACTTCGAGGATCAATAACGGATATCAACGGTGTGGAATTCGCTCGAAGTGTTTCTGCAATAAACGTCGTCGTAGATCAGACCCTCATCGCAGATCCATCCAAATTCGCTGAGATTGCTGCCCCAATTCTTTCAACTACTGCGAGCGAGGTTGCCAAGTCTGTAACGGGCAAAAGAAGATGGAGTCTGGTGGCCCGCAATGTCACCCCCGCCACCTGGGTATCACTGAAGAATGCCATCGCTGCTTATAATCAGAGTTTGGACAGGAAGGATGTTTCCAAAAGGCTTTTCGGCTTCTACCCGGAGCGGGGATATACGCGTGAATATCCGTCAGGGTCTCTCATCGGATCCCTCGTCGGATTCGTAAACCAGGCAGGTATCGGCGCTGCCGGTTTGGAATCAAGCATGAATTCAGCGCTCACTGGAGTTGAAGGAAAGTACAGTTACGCGAACGGCTATGGAGCAGAAATCCCTGGGTCACAGCAAGAATTGGTCACGGCCAAGACGGGAACTACATTGCGTTTGACGATTGATCGCGATGTCCAGTGGGTCGCGTCTCAAGCCATCACAGACGCAGTCAATGCGTCCCATGCGATTAGTGGAACAGTGATCGTGATGGATCCAAAGTCGGGCCAGATTCTTGCGCATGCAACCGCGCCAACTTTCGATCCGAACAACACTAAGAACGTTGCTCTCTCGCTCATGAGAAACCCTTCCGTGCAAGATGTGTACGAGCCCGGTTCGACTGGAAAAGTGATGACGCTTGCGGCCGCCCTTGAGGAAGGGAAGATCACTCCCTCGACTCTTTTTGACGTGCCGGACAAACTGAAAGTCTCGAACAGGGTTTTCAATGACCACGAGAAACACGCAACGGAAAAGTTGACGCCCACCGGAATACTTGCAATCTCAAGCAACGTCGGTGCAATCAAAGTCGGGGAGAAACTAAGCGATACAACTCTTTACAACTACCTAAGGAGGTTCGGAGTAGGGACAAATACTGGATCGGGCCTGCCTGGCGAATCACAAGGAGTTCTCCCAAATGTTGCCAATTGGAGCGGGACGACCGCACCAACGGTTGCATTTGGCCAGGGCTATTCAGTAACGGCCATGCAGGCAACTAGCATCTTCGCCACCATCGCAAACGATGGAATTCGAGTTTCTCCTACGGTGATTGCGGGCACAAGTGACTCCGACGGCCATTTCACGCCGTCAGCCAATCGACAGGAAGTCAGGGTCATCAGTTCGGCCACTGCGAGCCAGCTGCGATTGATGATGGAGAGCGTAGTCTCAGCTAACGGAACCGCTCCCGAGGCGGCGATACCTGGATATCGAGTGGCTGGAAAGACAGGCACTGCCCAGCGCGTGGATGAATCATGTCACTGCTACCGAGGGTATACAGCGTCATTTATCGGTTTCGCCCCTGCAGACAAGCCACGGTATGTGATCAGCGTGACGATTCAAGGGCCTCAGGGAATTCACTGGGGAGGGACGCTGGGTGGTCCCGTTTTCAAGAAGGTCATGTCTTTCGTGCTTCAGTCGCGACATGTATCCCCGACCAACACGCGCGTTATCCCTTATCCTCTCAACGGGGCGCAAGTTGCGAGGATGCAGGTTGCCGCTATTGCCGGGACAAAGGGAAAGAATTGATGGAAAGACCACTGATGCGTTACGAGAGACCCTTGCGATCTATCGCAGATCTTCTCGGCGCTGCAGTTGAGAACGGCGAGGCGATGATCTCAGGGTTGACGCAGTCGAGCCAGGCAGTTGAACCTGGAGATATTTTTCTTGCCTTCCCTGGCGCGAAAACACATGGCGCGCGTTTTTGCAATGCAGCGCAAAAAGGGGGAGCCCGTGCCGTTCTGACTGACCCCGATGGTGCCGCCATCATGAGTGCGATGGGCAACGATCTCCCGATCATTGTGGTCAAGAACCCGCGACGTTCTTCCGGAACGCTCAGTGCATGGTTCTACGGCGAACCGATGCGCGACATGTACAGCGTTGGAATCACAGGCACGAACGGAAAGACAACAACCACAACCCTCCTGCACCAGATATGGACCGGAGCAGGCAGAGAGAGTGGCCTTATAGGCACTGTCGAAACGAGAATCGGAGCCGACCTCCTTGAGAGCACGAGAACGACCCCTGAAAGCGCCGAACTTCAAGCGCTGGTCGCCACAATGCGAGAGCGTCATGTCCGCAACCTAGCGATGGAAGTCTCAAGCCATGCGATTTCATTGGAACGAATTCGAGGGTCCCATTTCGCTGCAGTGGCTTTCACCAATTTGACGCAAGATCATTTGGACTTCCACCCTTCCATGGAGGAGTACTTTCAGACAAAGGCAGCACTTTTCACTTTTGAGTACGCAGACCTTGGTGTCATTAACATCGACGATCCCTATGGGGCTCGGTTGGCGAAAAGTGCACAGATTCCCATTCGCACGCTTTCGCGTACAAACCCAAATGCAGACTGGAGTTATGTAAGCGCAGTTGCACACTTGCGGGGCCATGATGTTTGTATTCGTGGCTTGGGGGGAATTCTGATCGAAGGCCTTCTGCCGCTGCATGGCAACTATAACTTGGACAATGCACTCATGGCCGTCTCCCTGGCATATGAAAGCGGAGTCGATCCTGTTGAGATTGCCTCAATACTCCCCACCCTTACTGGTGCGCGTGGACGATTGGAATCTGTGGACGTCGGTCAGGATTTCGCAGCCTTTGTTGATTACGCACATTCGCCAGACGCTGTGTCAAGGGTGCTTGAGACTTGCCGGTCGATGACAACGGGTCGAGTGATTGCTGTTTTGGGTTGCGGCGGCGACAGAGATTCATCCAAGCGGCCATTGATGGGAGAGGCACTTTCCGCTGGCAGTGATGTGGCGGTCTTCACCAGCGACAATCCGAGGTCAGAGGATCCAGCGAGGATTCTCGAGCAAATGATTTACGGTGTGCCAACGTCTGCCTTCGATCGCGTTATCACTGACAGGAAGTCCGCTATCGAATATGCAGTTTCACAAGCCTCTGCGGGAGATGTTGTTGTGATACTCGGCAAGGGCCATGAGACAGGACAAGAAAGTGCCGGCGTGGTTACCCCATTTGATGACCGCCTGACGTTAGCGCAAGCCATCGAGGCACGCATATGATCGCGCTGACTTCTCGACAAATTGCAGACATCGTTCATGGACAGTTGCACTGCGCCGAAGATATTCCTGTAACCAAGGAGCCCGTTTTCGACTCGCGAGAAGTGGTTGCCGGTTCCATCTTCTTGGCTCTAAAGGGAGATTTTCAAGACGGGCACGATTTCGCTCAATCCGCAGTCGAACAAGGCGCCGCTCTAGTGCTGGCGAGCAGGGAAGTCGATGCGCCCTGCATAGTCGTCCCCGATGTCCTAGTCGCTT
The DNA here is from genome assembly GCA_964465545.1 of uncultured Bifidobacterium sp. Lineage (GTDB taxonomy): Bacteria > Actinomycetota > Actinomycetes > Nanopelagicales > Nanopelagicaceae > QYPT01. The sequence goes on from CAYXIS010000023.1 coordinate 6,033, forward strand.
TGGGGGAACTTGCGCATTTTGTTCGTGGTCGATTGCCGAATTTGAAGGTCATTGGCATCACCGGCTCGCAGGGCAAGACAACCACGAAAGATCTCTTGGCGTGGATACTTCGCATGCAGGCTGAGACTGTTGCAACGTACGCGTCGTTTAACAACGAATTGGGAGCCCCGCTGACCCTTCTTCGATGCACCGAAACCACGCAATATTGCATCCTGGAAATGGGCGCACGTCATGTGGGCGATATCAAGGCACTCTGCAAAATTGCCGAACCAGATATCGGGGTAGTACTCGAGGTTGGCCGAGCCCATGTTGGGGAATTCGGTTCTGTGCAGGCGGTTGCCGAAACCAAATCCGAGTTAGTGAACAACCTCAAAGAAGGCGGAATTGCCATCTTGGGCCGATACGACGAGTTCACTCCGAGAATGGCGGAGGGCTTGCAGGTGCCAGTCTTAACCTTTGGCCAAACGCACGAGGCTCAGGTTCGAGCTACCGACATTGATATTCGTGAAGGACGTGCGCATTTTGACCTTGTGACTCCACAGGGGAGGCAAGCCGTTGCGCTTCGACTCGTTGGTGCGCACCAGATTCCGAATGCGCTCGCGGCAGCCGCAGTGTGCACCGCGCTTCAAATTCCGATTGACGTAATTGCGGGAGGGCTTTCGACTGCAGAGCTGCAGAGCAAATGGCGCATGGAACTTCACGAAGTCGCAGACCTCCTCATAATAAATGATGCATATAACGCGAATCCCGATTCAACCGCGGCCGCATTACGCACTCTTTCCTTTTTTGCTCAGGAACGAGGTGGGCAATCGTGGGCCTTCTTGGGACGTATGCACGAGTTAGGCGAGTCCGACTTTGAGGAACATGCACGGATTGGCCTATTAGCTCATTCTCTTGGCATAGACAATCTGGTTTGTATCGGGGCACCCGATTACGCCCATGACCTGCCGAAAGATAGCGAAATGGACGTCCATTTTTGCAAAACTAAGGAAGACGCACTAGAAATCTCCAATTACTTTTCTCCAGGCGATGTCGTTCTGGTTAAGGCATCACGCGCAGAAAAACTGGAGGAATTGGTCAAATTGTTGATCGAGAATTGGGAACTGAAAGTGAGCGAGAGCCAATGAGAGAAATTTTGATCGCTGGCGCCATTGCGCTTTTCCTCAGTCTGTTTGGTACTCCTGTGCTAATCCGCTTGCTTGCCGGCCGCGGATACGGTCAAATCATCCGCGACGATGGGCCAAGTAGCCACCATACAAAGCGCGGCACGCCAACTATGGGCGGAATCATCATCATCTTCGCCTCGCTTTTAGGATATTTCTTAAGCCATGCGGTCACTGGCGTCTCTGTGAGCATCTCGGGACTTCTTGTAATAGGCCTCGTGGTTTCCCTAGGCGCATTGGGATTTGCCGACGACTGGCTCAAGGTTTCACGCCAGAAATCTCTCGGGCTAACTGGCAAGCAGAAGATTCTGGGCCAGACTGTTTTTGCTGCAATATTTGGCGGGCTCGGGATTCATTTTGCTGATCAACATAGCCTTACACCTATTTCCCTCTATCTTTCCACTGTACGGGACACATCCTTGAAACTTGGTCCGATTCTGGTCGTCATTTGGATAATCTTCATGGTCACCGCTACTAGTAATGGAGTGAATCTCACCGACGGGCTCGATGGTCTTGCTACTGGCGCATCGGTGATGACTTTCCTGGCGCTCGTGCTGATTGGCGTCTGGGAGTTCGGTGAAGGTTGCTACGTTACGGCGGGAACAAATTGCTATCTCGTTCGAGATCCACTTGACCTTGCGGTACTGGCTTCTGCTTTTGCCGGGTCGTGCGCTGGATTTCTCTGGTGGAATGCATCGCCTGCAAAAATCTTCATGGGCGACACTGGATCGTTAGCGCTTGGCGGCGCACTTGCCGGGCTCGCAGCAACGTTGAGGATTGAGTTGCTGCTAGTGCCACTTGGCGGTCTATTCGTGATTATTACGATGTCGGTGATAATCCAACGTGTATATTTCAAAATGACCCGGGGCAAACGAATCTTCAAAATGGCACCCCTCCAACACCATTTCGAACTCATGGGCTGGGGAGAAGTCACGATTGTCCTTCGCTTCTGGATAATTGCCGGACTTGGGGTGGCAATTGGACTCGGTTTATTTTACGCGCAATGGGTCGTGAGATAGAGATGAAAATGGCCGAATTGGCACAGGCAAGGGTGCTGATTATCGGAGGCGGAGTCACGGGTACCTCTGTTGCAGAGGTCCTCGAAAAACTTGAAAGTGATATTTCTATCGTCGACGAGGATGCGAGCTTGTTGGCGGACGCACGTTTCGTGCCCACTGAGTTTGCGTTGTCGCAACAATGGGATTTCGCAATCATCTCGCCTGGATGGCGGCCTGATCATCCTTTGGTGAAGTTACTACGCGAAAAAGGTGTCCGGCTTTTGAGCGAGATCGATCTGGCGTGGCATTTGAGGAATGATTTGCGTCCCTCCCAAAAATGGCTTGCAGTTACGGGCACCAACGGAAAAACAACCACGGTCGAGATGGTCGCAGCGATGCTTCGTGCGGGCGGCCACAGTGCAATTGCTTGCGGAAATGTGGGCGACACAGTGGTTGGAGCAGTAGTTGGAGACACCGATTTTGAATTCCTTGTTCTGGAATTATCGTCATTCCAGTTGTTTTGGAGTGAACTTCCGGAATTCCACTCCTGTGCAATCTTGAACATTGCTGACGACCATACAGACTGGCATGGCAGTTTCGAAAACTACGTAAATGCGAAATTGCGGATTTTGGACAGAACCCAGTTGGGCATTCTGAATGCTGGCGACGGCTGCGTGGTTGAGAGCACGTCATCAGGGGAGGGCAAGAAGGTTTTTTATTCGCTCAACTCTCCAAGAGCAGGTGAATTGGGAGTGGTTGACGATCTACTGGTTGATCGTGCAGTTGTCTTGGACACAGATGAGGCTGAGATGATTGCCGAATTAACCGATATTCATCCGAGTTCTCCGCACAACATCTCTAATACTCTGGCTGCTGCCGGTCTTGCACGAAGTGCAGGCATTGAACACTCGCAAATTCGCCAAGCGATCCAAAACTTCCGCCCCGGTCGACACAGGATAGAACTGGCCGGAGAGAAGGACGGAATTCGCTGGATCAATGATTCGAAGGCCACCAACCCTCATGCGGCCGCCGCGTCGCTTCTCTCGTCGACCTCGGTTATCTGGATCGGTGGTGGTCTGGCGAAGGGTGCCTCCATGCACTCATTGGTTTCCCAGGCAGGTGATCGCATCAAGGCGGCAATCCTCATTGGCAAGGATCGTGAACTCATTGCACGGGAACTGATGGAGCATGCTGGACATGTAAGGATCATTCGGGTTGACCATGCCGGTAACGAGGATACTTCTCTAATGGAGAAAGTCGTCATGGAAGCCTTGAAACTGGCTCAAAGCGGGGACACCGTTCTGTTGGCGCCAGCTTGCGCCTCTATGGATCAGTTCGTCTCCTATGCCGACCGAGGAGACCAGTTTTGCCAAGCCGTGAAGAAACTTGTGATGTCGTGAGCCGTCCCAAGAATTTTCTATCCCAGCCGATTAGTTCGTACTATCTCCTGCTCGTAAGCGCGGCATCCTTGACTGCGCTAGGACTTGTCATGGTCTTATCGGCATCATCTATTCACTCTTTGGAAGCCAATGGCTCATCTTTCGCAATCGTTCTTCGACAACTCGTTTTCTTGTCGATTGCCCTTCCATTGGGCTTTCTGGCCTCTCGGTTCTCGATCCCACAATGGAAGTGGGTCGCTAGGTTCTCCCTTATTGGATCAGTCTTCCTCCTGCTACTTCTGCAGATCCCGGGCCTTGGGAATACGGTAAACGGGAATACAAACTGGATCGCGATTGGCCCGATAGTTTTTCAGCCAAGTGAGTTCGTGAAGTTCTTTATGATTCTATGGGCTGGATCGATGCTTGCAAAGCATGAGGAGGCCAAAGCAGTTCGATCCAATGTGATCGCGATCCTTGTACCAACCTTCTTTGCGATCATGGTATTGGTCATGGCAGGTAACGATCTTGGGAATGCTGCGATTTTTGCAGCCATACTTGTGTGCTTGCTCTTTATTTCTGGGATACGGCTCCGTTTGATCGGATTTACCGCAGTTCTTGGAATCGCGCTGGTGGGTGCCTTGGTAATCACAGTACCCAACCGCATGCGCAGGCTTCTCGCCGTCATGCACCCGTTCTCGCCCGAGTTTTACAAGTTGTCCGGCTGGCAACCAGCCCACAGCATTATGGGATTGGCAAGCGGAGGGCTGTTTGGGGTCGGTCTCGGCGCAAGCCGCCAGAAATGGGGGAATCTAGCAGAGGCTCACACTGATTTTATTTTCTCTGTGATCGGCGAAGAATTGGGACTTGTCGGAACCCTTGCTGTCCTCTTTCTCTTTGCGGCATTGATTTTTGCGATTTTCAAAATCGCTATTCGTGCATCTGATCCGTTAATTCGCTACACATGTGCAGGAATTGGGTGCTGGATTACCGTTCAAGTCATCCTCAACATTGGATCGGCAACAAGCGTCCTTCCTGTCGTGGGGGTGACTTTGCCTTTGTTGTCTTACGGCGGATCCTCGCTCGTTGCCATCTATCTAGCTCTGGGATTTGTTGTCGGCGCAGCGTTACGTGATCCCGCCATTAATCCTTCAGCGAAGGTTTTAAAGAAGTGAGCCAATCATCCAAGCGCACAATTGTCTTCGCAGGTGGTGGGACCGCAGGACACGTTGAGCCTGCCCTCGCCACCGCGCGCGCGTGGAAAGTTAAACACCCTCAAGATCGCTGCATCTTTCTTGGGACGCCTTTAGGATTGGAAAATACTCTTGTTCCTGCGGCTGGATTCGAGTTGTTCAACGTAGAAAAAGTCGCGCTGCCACGCAAGCCAAGTTTGGATGTCGTGGCATTGCCAGTGCGACTTCTACGGGCGGTGACTTCAGCAAGGCGCATCATCAAGGGATCAGATCTGCTTGTCGGCTTTGGGGGCTATCTTTCAGCTTCTGCGTATATCGCCTCCTTCTTGACGCGGGTACCGATTGTGGTGCATGAGGCCAATGCCAAGGTGGGTTGGGCGAATCGATTGGGAGCATCACTGACGAAATATGTCGCAGTAGCTCGGCCAATTGCATCTGGCGTTTTCTCCCGCGCTGTGGTTACCGGCCTGCCTCTACGTGCCGATGTGAGATTTGCCTTTCTTGAAGCAACCACAGACTGGCACGGGGCGCGGGTTAGGGCGAAAGGTGCATTAGGTTGGAGTGAGAACAAACCGGCCCTTCTGGTTCTTGGAGGATCACAGGGATCGGCCTTTATCAATTCGCAAATCGCGAAAGCGCTACCAACGCTGAATGAAATGGGCGTCCAGATCCTTCATTCGGTAGGTGCAACAAATGAAGTTCCCCAAAATTTCGGAAACTACAAAGCAGTCGCTTACATTACCGATATGGCGACAGCGTACTTAGCAGCCGATGTGGTGCTGGCGCGAAGTGGAGCAGTCACCTGTGCGGAAGTGGGCGCGCTCGGGCGAGTTGCCATTTTTGTTCCGCTTCCGATTGGAAATGGTGAGCAGGCTCGCAATGCCGATGATTTAGTGTCGAAGGGCCGCGCAATCGTCGTATCGCAACGAGATTTTTCTTCGCGGTGGCTGGTGGACCACATGAACGAGGTGGTAAGGCAAGGCAGAGAACTTCCCGAGGCTGGCTTGGATCAGGATCTTGACGCAGAGCAGCGAATCGTCGCATTGATGGAGAGTGCCATTCGAGGAAACGTGCAATGAAGCGATCTCTTAAGGACTTAGTTGGTAGGCGAGTTCATTTTATTGGCGTTGGAGGCGCTGGAATGAGCGGGCTTGCCAGAATCATGACCTCCGAAGGTATCCACGTTTCCGGATCTGACATCAAGGAGTCCTCGATTCTCACTGCGCTTCAAGCCATCGGCGTGGAGACAAAAGTGGGACATGAGGCTGCGAATGTAGTCGGGGCGGATTTTGTCGTCTTTTCAAGCGCAATCGATAGGGAGAATCCCGAGCTTGTCGCCGCCCAAGAATTAAAGATTCCGCAATTAACCAGGGCTCAGGCACTTTCAGCATTGATGTCGGATTCCAAGAGCATTGCCGTTGCTGGAACTCATGGAAAGACCACTACGACATCGATGCTCACGGTGGCCGTTCAAAGTTGCGGGGAGGACCCATCTTTTGCGATTGGTGGAATTCTCAAAGCATCCGGATCCAATGCGCATAAGGGCACGGGGGAATTCTTCATCGCTGAGGCAGATGAATCTGATGGTTCATTTGTTGAGTACCACCCATTTGGGGCAATTGTCACCAACGTGGAGCACGATCATGTCGATTTTTTCAAAACGCCTGAATCTGTCTTCCTCGCTTTCGAGGATTTCGTCAGCACAATCTCCCCAGAAGGTTTCCTGGTCTTCTGCGCCGACGACACGGGTGCAAAGGCCCTTGGCAGTCACGTCACTCGTTGCGAGACAATTTCCTACGGGGTTGATCCTGATGCTGATCTTCGAATTGATCAGATTGATTTGACTCCCTCGGGGTCAAAGGCTCGTGCACTGTGGAGAGGGCGGGCAATAGGCCAATTGGAGCTCCAGACGCCGGGCCATCACAACTTGCTCAATGCCGCGGCTGCGCTGGCCGCAGGATTGTCGCTAGGCCTGCCTGCCTCTCAACTGATCGCGGGCTTGGCGACCTTCCGTGGAACGGGTCGACGCTTCGAGCTTAAAGGGCAAGTCCACGGGATAAGAGTTGTGGATGATTACGGCCACCACCCGACCGAAATCGATGCGACCTTGACTGCCGCGAAGAGGTATGCCACAGATGGCCGTGTATTGGTTATCTTCCAGCCGCATCGTTATTCAAGGACTCGTGCATTCACAAAGGAATTCGCGGTTGCACTCGACCACGCTCACCACACCTGGGTGCTTGAAGTGTACGGATCAAGCGAGAAACAAATTCCTGGCGTTAGCGGCCAATCAATTACTCAGCTGATGGCGCGCGGAGAGTATGAGCCAAATTTCATGGCGGTTGTAGCCTCCGTTGTGGAGGAGGCAAAGCCAGGGGACGTCATATTGACTCTGGGTGCGGGAGATGTAAGTTCGTTGGCTCCCCTCATCGTTGAGGCGCTTGCCCTTAAGTACAACAAGTAGCGTCAGAAATGAAGAAATTGCGTCGCCGAACGCGCATGGCGATTTCCATAGCCTTTATAGTCCTGGTGTCGGCAGCCTACGTCCTTGGTTGGTCCTCACTTTTCACGGTCAAGCAAGTTGTCGTTGTTGGATCACCCAATCCCTCGGAATCATTTGTGATTGAACATAGCATCCGCGTGGGAGACAAAATGGCTCGCCTCGAATTGCAGGCGGTTGCACATTCCTTGAAGAAATATTCGTGGCTAGATCATTCGGAGATAAGTAGAAACTGGCTAAAAGGAATAGTGAGTGTTCGTGTTTGGACAAGAACTCCGATTGCGCAGTATCGCAATCACCTAGTCGATCGCGCGGGAGTTGTATTCGATCTGCCAAGCGTTGACACGACGCACATGCCCATTATTTATGGGTCTAGTGATTCCTCGGCAAAATTCGCTGTCAATATTCTGATTGCTTTGCCCGAACAATTACGTGCGCAAGTGACGGGCATTAATGTACGCGGAAGTGATTCGGCGATCTTGACCATCAAGGATCTAACTCTCAAGAAGGTGTTGACCGTTGCTTGGGGAGACGAGACAAACATGTCCTTAAAAGTGAAGGTATATCAAGCACTTATTGCACTTCCAGAAAATTCCCACATCCAAGAAATGGATCTCTCTGCACCACATGCCCCTATCGTCAAATAAGTTTTTAACCGTTCGTGTCGGTGTTTGCGCCAATGTTCACGGCGCTCTACTTTCGTCTTATTAGAAAGCGGAACTGTAATTCTCAAGTTGAGGTTCATGGTTCATAAGGAGGGTTTATCGTGGCTTCACCGCAGAATTATTTAGCTGTCATCAAGGTCGTAGGAATTGGTGGCGGTGGAGTTAACGCAATCAATCGAATGATTGATGTTGGACTCAAAGGCGTTGAGTTCATTGCAATCAATACCGATGCACAACATTTATTGATGAGTGACGCGGATGTGAAATTGGATATCGGTAGAAAGTCCACACGTGGATTGGGTGCAGGTGCATCGCCCGAAAGAGGGCGCGAAGCAGTCATGGATCATGTTGATGACATTGAGGAAGCACTTCGCGGAGCAGACATGGTTTTCGTGACTGCTGGTGAAGGCGGCGGAACTGGAACTGGCGGCGCACCGATAGTTGCCAAGATCGCCCGTGAACTTGGGGCATTGACCATTGGCGTTGTTACGCGGCCTTTCTCATTTGAGGGAAGGGTTAGGTCGCAACAGGCAGATTCGGGGATTGAAGAGCTTCGTGGCGAGGTTGATACGTTAATAGTCATTCCAAATGATCGCCTGTTGGCGATATCGGATCGTTCTATCACTGCTGTTGAAGCGTTCAAGAGTGCGGATCAAGTTCTGCTCTCTGGTGTGCAAGGAATCACGGAGATCATCACTCAACCCGGATTGATTAACCTTGATTTTGCTGATGTGAAGAGCATTATGACCGACGCCGGTTCGGCGCTCATGGGCATCGGATCCGCTCGTGGAGAAAACCGTGCGGTACGTGCCGCGGAGTTGGCGATATCAAGTCCATTGCTTGAGGCCTCAATTGATGGGGCCATGGGTGTATTGCTGTCGGTGGCAGGGGGTTCAGACTTAGGCCTATTCGAGATCAATGAAGCGTGCGAGTTGGTTCAATCGGCTGCCCACCCTGACGCGAAGATCATTTTTGGAACGACAATCGATGATGCCCTGGGGGATGAAGTTCGAATCACGGTCATCGCGGCAGGCTTTGATGGAGGCGCTCCCAAGAAGGTTTCGATGCCAGTCATCGATGCATCTGCTTTGAGCGGCAAGGCCGATCCGATTGGCGAGAACGATCCTTTGGCCGTCGCTCTGGATTTAGAAGATTCGATCCCGTCGCGTCATCGAGTGACTTTCGAGCAATTGATTGCCGAGGATGAGATCGACGTCCCTGATTTCATGAAGTAGCACTTATTGGTCGACACTCTTTTCACCAATCGCATCGGTGGGGTAAGTCTTACTCCGTATGCGAAAAACAATCTGGCGCTTCATGTGGGAGACGTTTCATTTGCGGTCAATGAGAATCGAAGTCATGTAGCAGAGTTGCTTGGTCCGATCCAGTACATGAATCAATCTCATGGGGACACCGTTGCAGTTGTTGACAGTACTTGCGCTCGCGAGCCAAACGCTGACGCTTTGGTCACGACGGAATCGGGAATTGCCCTTGGAGTCCTCGTCGCCGATTGCATTCCATTACTCCTATGGGATGAAGTTGAACATGTCATTGCCGCGGTTCATGTGGGCAGGAGGGGTCTTCTAAATGGAATAGCGATTAGAACGGTGAAGGTTATGAATTCCTTGGGTGCTGAGCGTATCCAGGCACTTCTTGGACCCTCCATCTGCGGCAAGTGCTACGAGGTGAGTCATGAGATCTACGACGAAGTCGGATCCGTTTATCCAAAGGCTAGGTCCTGGACTTCTAGGGGCACTACAAGTCTGGATCTGCCTGCTGCTCTTGTACATGAGTTGACTGCGCTAGGGCTTAAGGTCTCACAAACGCCAAATTGCACGCTTGAGAATCAGAACTTCTTCTCCTATCGACGCGACGGCGTCACGGGTCGACAAGCCGGATTGATACGGCAATGAGTTCTCGAAAGGAAGAGCTTTTTTCAAATGTAAATTCCGTCTATCAGCGAATGCGGGAGGCCGCGAATCGAGCCGGTAGAGCCGCCGAGGAAATCACCCTTATCGCGGTGACGAAAACGTATCCTGCAAGTGATGTCCAACTTCTTCGCGATCTGGGCCTACAGAATTTTGCAGAAAACCGAGATCGCGAAGGGCGTGAGAAATCCGCAATTGTTCAGGCTACGTGGCATTTTCAGGGTCAAATACAGAGCAACAAAATCCCCTCGATTGCGTCATGGGCCAACGTCGTGCACTCGCTGGATAACCCGCGCCACTTGAGACTCCTTGCCGCAGCGGTTCCGGCATCGAAGACCCTCTCAGTATTCATTCAAGTTTGTTTGGATCCTCAGCCGGGTCGAGGGGGAATATCGCCCGAAGGCCTATCTCCGCTTGCGGAATTGGTCCTACTCGAACCTTCTTTGAGACTCGAGGGCTTGATGGCAGTGGCCCCATTGGGGGAGCATCCTGAGAGCGCATTCTCGCGCCTAGCACGAATTCACAGTGTTTTTCGCCAACAATTCCCGCATGCAGGCTCGCTTTCCGCAGGAATGAGTGGGGACTTCGAAGTCGCTATCGAGCATGGCGCGACACATGTGCGCATAGGCAGCTCAATCCTCGGTTCCCGATCACACCTTGGGTAGCCTTTTACCTATGGCTAATGCACTTCGAAAAATGGCGAATTACCTTGGGTTGATGGACGACCCGGACCTTGGGGCAGAGGAGATTTCTGAGCACGTCTTTGCCCAGCCGAAGACGCATGAGCGCAAGAGTCAGGTCCGTCCGACAACACTGGCAATCGCACCCGTCGCAACACCTGCCACTGCAGTGCAACTAGACCTCCCAGTTCTTGATCGAATAGTGACTTTGCACCCACGTTTCTATAACGAGGCTCGAATGCTCGGTGAGCAGTATCGCGAAGGCAATCCGGTCATCATTAACTTGACGGACATGGATGAGTCAGAACGCAAACGTCTTGTGGATTTTGCCAGTGGACTTGTATTCGGACTCCACGGAACGATCGAACGTGTGACCTCAAAGGTATTTTTACTTTCGCCCGCTAACGTCCGCGTCAGCAGCGAAGATAAGACTGCGGCTGCTGAAGCAAGCTTCTTCAACCAGAGCTGAAAATGGTTCACATTGGTCCGTATCTAGTAATTATCTTGCGCCTATTCCTATTGGCGCTTCTAGGTCGCTTGATTCTTGACTACGTCCGACTCTTTTCTCGTTCGTGGCGCCCACGCGGCATCATGCTTTTTCTTGCAGAAACGATTTACGCAATCACTGACAAGCCAACAGCTCTAGTACGAAAGTTCATACCGCCGCTTCGATTAGGAGCGGTGAGCCTTGATTTGTCCTTTCTCGTGCTTTTTTTCGCGATCCAGCTTCTGATTCCCCTGGTTAGCCGACTTTAGTTAGCTTTCTTTAGCCGCGCGGCAAGGCCAAGATCGTTCTCGCCGAGAGGGATCGTGGCATCGTGGGTCATGCTCAGGGCCAAGACCTCGTTTTGAATGTGATTCTTGGCAGAAAGTACTGCGTCTTGCACTTCGCGCTTGAGGTTGTAGGAGACAATGATTCGATCGCTTATCTCGAATCCTTGCATCTTCCGGGTCTCCTGCAAGAAACGAATCACTTCTCGTACCTGCCCTGATGCGATGAGGTCTGCGGTCAAAGTCAGATCCAAGGCAACGCTCTCTCCATCATGGCTCGCAACGGTCCAGCCGCTCTTTGGCTGCTCCGTGATAACAAGGTCGTCGGCATCAATCGTCCAATGACCACTCGGGGTTTCAAGAACCTTTGATCCTTGCGCCCGGATTTTGCGGACCAAATCTGTCGCCGGAAGTGTCGCTATCGCGGCCGCAATTTCCTGCACGGCGGCGCCATATTTGCCTCCCAATGACCTGAAATTTGCCTTGACGCTGACGTCTACCAAATCGCCATGCGCTGCGGCGATGTCTTCAAGTTCGTTGACATTGAGCTCTTCAGCAATCTGGGCTTTCATTGATTCCGGCAAGGTGTTCCATCCGGAGGCGGCAATTAAGGCTCTCCCCAGTGGTTGGCGGATCTTGACCGAGGATTCGGCTCGAGCGGCTCGTCCGAGTTCGACGATTCGACGAGTTTGGGCCACTTGTGCCGAGAGCACCTCGTCGATGCGGGCAGTCACAGCAACAGGGAAATCTGAGAGGTGAACCGATTCTGACAGGGATGGGTCCACCGGGCGAAGGAGTTCTTGCCAGACGTGCTCGGTGATAAAAGGAACCATAGGAGCGAGCAAGAGTGTCAACGTGTGCATGCATTCATGAAGGGTTGCTAAGGCGCTGGGATCTCCCTCCCAGAACCGTCGGCGCGAGCGGCGGACGTACCAATTTGATAGGTCGTCGATGAAGGCCGCCAGCGCCTTGCCGGCGCGTTGAGAATCGAAGTTTGCTAGTGAGTCATCAACTTCAATTACAAGTTCCTGCAATTCTGAAAAAATCCAACGATCCATCAGCGGTCGCTGTGTGATCTCCGGTGCTTGATTCAATTCGAAATCTGAAGCCTTTGCATATAACGCCAAAAAAGAAACGGTGTTCCAATATGTCAGAAGTGTCTTGCGAACCACGTCGCTTATCGCTTCGTGACCCACTCGACGCGGAGCCCACGGTGAACCTGCCGCCAGCATGTACCAGCGAACGGCGTCCGCGCCGTGTTGATCCATCAAAGGCATGGGCGCAAGTACATTGCCGAGGTGTTTGCTCATCTTGCGCCCGTCTTTGTCAAGAATATGTCCCAGGCAAAGAACAGTTTCATATGAACTCCTATCAAAAACGAGAGTTCCGACTGCCATCAGTGTGTAAAACCAACCTCGCGTCTGGTCGATTGCTTCGCATATGAAATCTGCAGGGTAGGCGGCTTCGAATCTCTCCTTTGAGCCTTCCTTGTGCGGATAACCCCACTGCGCAAAAGGCATTGCCCCAGAGTCATACCATCCATCGATGACTTCGCTGACGCGCACCATGGGGGCGCTGCATTCGGAACAGGACCAGGTGACGTCGTCCACGAACGGGCGGTGAGGGTCTAGCGCACTCAACTCTGATCCAGAAAGATCGCCAAGCTCCTTCAGTGAACCAACGCACACCATATGACCGTTGTCGCACTTCCAGATAGGAAGGGGAGTGCCCCAGTACCTGTTCCGTGACAGTGCCCAGTCAATATTGTTGTTGAGCCAATCTCCGTAGCGACCTGTCTTAATAGTCTCTGGATACCAATTGGTCTTCTCGTTCTCGCGAATCATCTCTTCTTTGATGGATGTGGTGCGGATGTACCAGGATGGTTGCGCGTAATAGATCAGCGCCGTATGACAGCGCCAACAATGTGGGTATTGGTGCTCATAGGGCTCGTGCTTGTAGAGGACTCCGCTCTTCTTCAACTCCTTCACGAGAGGCTTGTCGGCGTCCTTGAAGAACATCCCGCCAACCACATCTACGTCTGGAAGGAATGTCCCGTCACTTGCAATTGGATTCACGACGGGGAGTCCGTAGTTGCGGCACACAAGGAAGTCGTCGGCTCCGAAGGCGGGGGACTGGTGCACCAACCCGGTTCCATCATCGGTCGTAACGTAATCGGCTAGCACGACGAAGTGGGAATCGGGGATCTCTACGTAGTTGAATGGACGCTTGTATGTTGTTCGCTCGAGATCTCTGCCATTTATGTGAAGAAGCACTTTAACTCGCCCCTTGAGAAGACCTAGAAGATTTTCGGCGATGACTAAAACCTCGACCGCGCCGTCAACTTCCTCTTCGACGACAAGGTAGGTGACATGTGGATTGACGGCGACCGCGGTGTTTGCCACAAGGGTCCACGGGGTTGTCGTCCAGACCAAAAGTGAGGCGTTGAGATTGGCCAGGGGGCCGGACGTAATTGGCAGACGAACGTAAACGGAGGGATCAGTTACCGTTTCATAACCTTGGGCAAGTTCGTGGTCTGACAAGCCTGTACCGCAACGAGGGCAATAGGGTGAGACGCGATGATCTTGGACGAGAAGTCCCTTTTTCCAGATCTCTTTAAGACTCCACCACACACTCTCGACGTACTCGGGTGACATGGTCCAGTAAGCCTGGTCAAAATCCACCCAGAAGCCCATCCGATGTGTCATCTTCGTGAATTCGCCCACGTGACGTTGGACCGACTCGCGGCACTTGCTGTTGAATTCGGCGATACCGTATTTCTCAATATCGCCTTTGCCTTTAAAACCGAGTTCTTTTTCGATGGCGATTTCTACTGGAAGACCATGGCAATCCCAGCCAGCTTTTCGAAAGACATACTTGCCCTTCATTGTCTGATAACGGGGGAATACATCCTTGAATACGCGCGCCTCAATATGGTGAGTTCCTGGAGCACCGTTGGCAGTTGGTGGGCCTTCGTAGAATGTCCACGGCTCTTTCCCCGCACGAGACTGAAGGCTTTTGTGAAAGATTGAATTCTTTTCCCAGAATTCCAGGACTGAGTGCTCCATTGCGGGCAGGTCGATATGCGCCCCTATCGCCCGGTATTCACTCATCTAGGTCTCTCCGTTTTCCACCGCCGACTTTGGGCGATCTCAATTGGAGGGACGCACTCGATGTACGAGTCCGCGGTACCACCCGCCTTGCACGCTCGCGAAGGAGCGCGCCTCTCATCTCGCGCATCGGTTCTACCCCACAGCGATATATCACTGTGGCTCTTCCGACAGACTCGGAGGTGATTGCCTCGTCAATGCCCTTTCGCGAAGGTTTTAGTGTAATCCATTGCGCGTAGAGTGGCGCTTTCCTCCAAATCAGCATAGGTTACGCGCCGTGGCATTGAAGAAAAAGATCATCAAACCAGCGGCCAAGAAGACTCCCGCGAAGAAGACACCTGCAAAAAAGGCGGTCGCCAAGAAGGCCCCTGTAAAGAAAGTGCCTGCGAAAAAGGCGGCTGCTTCCAAAGCGAGTCAAGCCAAAGTGGCCAAGAAGGTCCCCGGGCGCCCCTTTCCCTCCAAGGCTGCTGTCGTCCCCGTCGCTGCCCCTGTTGCCCCGGTTGTTGCCCCGGTAGTCGAAGAGCGACGGTTGGTCATGCCACCTCCTCCGCGTCCAACAAGAAACGGCAAGAAGAGTGCCCCATTGAAGCCGATTAAGGCCCCTCCTACTCCTGTGGTTGTCTCTGACAGCGAGACTCCGTGGACGGCGGCTGAATTGAAAATTGTTCGGGCCGCGCTCGCGAAAGAATTAGTCCGCCTGGCCAGCGAGTTGGCCGCAGTTGAACTTGAGATGGACGCACTCATCAAAGAATCTGGTGAGGGCGCAGGTGATGATCAGGCCGATGCGGGAACAAAGACTTTCGAGCGCGAGCACGAGATGTCCTTAGTCATCAATGCGCGTGACATGGTTCTTCAGACGGAACGTGCCATCGAGCGAATCGATGACAAGACCTACGGTCGTTGCGAAGAGTGCGGCAATTCGATTGGTAAGGCGCGTTTGCAAGTTTTCCCTCGCGCCACTTTGTGCATGCTCTGCAAACAGAAGGAAGAACGGCGCTGACATTGCGCCGAAAGTA
>CAYXIS010000024.1:0-21170 GCA_964465545.1 uncultured Bifidobacterium sp.
CCTGGCAGATCGCATCGGTCTCTCGGATATTGGCCAGGAACTGGTTGCCAAGGCCGGCACCCTCGGAGGCACCCTTCACGATTCCGGCGATATCCACGAACGAGACAACGGCCGGCAGGATCTTCTGGGATCCGAAGATCTCGGCCAACTTGGGCAAGCGGGCATCCGGAACTCCGACCACGCCCACGTTGGGTTCGATTGTGGCGAAGGGATAGTTGGCCGCGAGGACGTTGTTCTTAGTCAGGGCGTTAAAAAGGGTGGACTTACCCACATTGGGCATTCCGACAATTCCGATAGAGAGGCTCACGAGGAGTAGAGCCTACGCGTCTTCGTCGGTGGTTCCTGCCACGATAGGCCCATGAGCAACTCGTTGGGCATATCGCTGGGCATTTTGGGCTTGATCCTCGGCGCAATTATCGGTTTTCTCCTCGCCCGAGGGCGCGCTGGTGCAACAGAGGCCCAACTCGTGGCGGCCAACAGTTCCATTGCCACCCTCGAAAAACAGATCGCGACGATGCAGGGGGCACAGACCGAAACGACGCGATTGGCCACAGAACTCGAAGCGATGAAGAAATCAGTCGAATCCCTCTCCTCTCAGGCAAGGCAAGCCGAACTCAGCCGTGTTGAGGCCGAACAGAAGATCCGCAACGACCTCACCAATATGGCTACGACAAATCAGTCACTGCTCGAGGAGACTTCCAAGATTGCTGGTGCGCTATCCAGTTCGCAGACCCGCGGAAAATTCGGCGAGGCTCAACTTGAACAACTCCTTGAGAACTCCGGCCTGATAGAGGGCGTGCACTTTAGCCGCCAGAAATACATGTCTGGAGATGGAGACAAAGTTGGAATCCCGGATATCACCATCTCCTTCCCAGGGTCGAGCGTTCTATTTATCGACTCGAAATTTCCTTTTGAACGGTTCCTCGAGGCCTTCGATACGAACGATATGGCCCTGCGCGAATCATTCATCGAGCAGCATGCAAAAGATCTTCTCAAGCATGTAGATGCACTTGCCAAGCGCGGGTATGCAGATCGTGATGACTCTGCGAGTTTCGTCGTTCTCTTTGCGCCATTCGAATCCATTCTCACCGAGGCTTTGCGCGTTGACCCTCGACTACTTGAGAAGGCATTTAGAAAAGGTGTCACAATCGCAACGCCGACAACCATGATGTCCCTCTTGGCCACGGTGGGTTATGTCTTCAGCCGGAACCGTCTGGCAGAGAGTGCGGCTGAGATTCAAGAGTTGGCGGGCACCTTCCTCAAGAATGTCGCATCTCTGCACGTAAAGATCGTCACCGTAGGCGAGCGGCTCAAGCAGACTCTCAAGGCGTACAACGACATGATCCCCACGGCGGAGAGCACCGTGTTGAGTCCGGCCAAAAAGATCATGGGTCTTGGAGTGTCGGGTGACGCCAGTAAGCTGAAGGCGTTTCCCGAAGTCTCAGAAAATGTTCGCGCACTCAAGAGCAAGTTAGCCCTTGATGCACCAGAAGATTTCATTGATGGTGAAGAAGTAGATGAGGAGATCGAATGACGTCCCCCGCCGGCCTGCAGATATCAAGAAAGGGACTCACCAAACCAGGGGTCGTAGTTCTGCAGACGTTCTTCATTGGGCTGGTTTCAATCATTGAAGTTATATTCCGCCATGGCATCGGCGTCTTTACCGGCATCATGATCTGCATCGCGGTCTTTGGAACAATCCGCTTTGGTCGCTCAGGGACCGAATATGTCTCTGCCGCAACCGCCCCACTTGCCTTCGCCATACCGACTTTCCTTGCGACGGTGCTGAGCGATGGTCTGCACATCTCGAAGGTGGGAGTCGACTTTGTTTCTTCTTTGGCAAGTGCCGCACCGTATTTATTGGTTGCCGCTGCCTACGGATGGTTTAGTTACTTCAGATCTAGGCGCTCACGTCCCACCAAATAGTCGCAATGTCGCGCTGGCTTGGTAAGGGATTGGCAATGAGGTATTCACGCACCTCTGGGAGGCGTTCGGGGGGCAGACAGAGTCTAATCCTCATGAATTCACTATCTTGATCCAAGTCAATGCGATCGCGCATAGGACCTGTCCAATACTGAACGCGCGGATTCAACCCTATCTCCCTCAGAACTTCCAACAGATCCTCAGACGTCGGTTGCGTTGGACGCTCAAGGTTCCAGAAATGCTTCCACGCATTCGACATGTTTGACAGCGGATGCCGAGTTGGCATTTCAATCACAACTCTTGATCTCGCATGAGAATTCAAAGCACGTAGAAAGGGCCCTATATCCGCCACGTTGTAAACAACATGATGGCAGACAACTACATCTGCAACAGGAACATCGGGTGCGATGTCCGGCCAGAATCCTTCAAATACTTCGCACGTGACCTTATGCTTCTTGGCGTTCTCCGCAAACATCTCCAACATCTCTGATTGGTGGTCAATGCCGATCACATGCGATGCGGGAGGTGTCAACGCGAAGGCGGCAATTCCGCCACCGCAGCCCACATCCAAAACTGATCCGCCGGGAGCAAGCGCTTCGAATGCTCGCGTGTGCGAGATAGAAACATTGATCTCGTCAGGAACTTGGAAAAGGACTGGTGGATGAATCCAGGGACTCGTCGTTGCCTGATCTAGGATCTCGTTCGGTATTGCCCACCGCGCGAGAGACCGGGACCATTCGGCTTGATGCGTCATCTAGGAAAGTACAGACACCGTTTTTTTTGCCGGTGACTTGCTCCATGTTTCATACCCGCCGTCGAGATTAGCGGCATTGAATCCAAGTTCGCCAAGAAGTAGTGCGGCAGTGTGACCGCGAAGACCGACCTGACAATTGACCACAACATCATGTGAGATTATCTCGCCAATTCTCTCGCGCAATTCATCTATAGGGATGTTGATCGAGCCTGGAATTGAGCCGCGCGCGAATTCGCGGGCCGTCCTGACATCTAGGATTTCATAACCGCGATTGCGGTAATCCTCGAGCTCGTTCCATTGAACGGCCTTGGAGAGCCCAGAAATTCGATTCTCGGCGATGTATCCCAACATGTTCACCGGGTCTTTTGCCGATCCAAAGGGCGGTGCATACGCCAATTCGAGATCGGCCAATTCAGGAGCAGAAATTTCACCGCGCATCGCCGTTGCAATCACGTCAATGCGCTTATCGACGCCTTCGGTGCCGACACCTTGGGCACCCAAGATCTCTCCTGTACTACTATCGAAGAGCAGTTTGAGAGACATCGGCTTTGCGCCTGGGTAGTAGCCAGCATGCGAGGCAGGATGCGTGTGAATTGCGTGGAAGTCGCGCCTCTGCGCAACAAGCCTTTTTTCATTCCAGCCAGTCGTCGCAATTGTCAGATCAAAGACTTTTACTATGGCAGTGCCAATCGTCGTGACCGGCCTAACTTCGCGTCCGACGATGTGATCGGCCACGACCCGCCCGTGACGGTTGGCAAGATTTGCCAGCGGAACCAAGGTCGCACTTCCATCTATCGAATCCCGCTTCTCGGCCGCATCACCCACTGCATAAATATCTGGATCGCTGGTGAGGTTGAACTCGTTTACTTCTATTCCCCCACGCTCTCCAATCTGCAAGCCTGCGAACTTGGCGAGGGTGATATCTGGACGAACGCCGATCGCCAGAATCACCAATTCACTGGGCAGTACTTCCCCGCTTGCGAGGGAGACTGATTCTGCTGTTACCGACTGGACCGCATTCCCCAAGAAGACCTTCACCCCGTGGTTGACCAGTTCATCGGCGACGAGCGTGGCCATTTCTGGATCCAAGGGCGCTAACACTTGCGGAAGAGCCTCAACAACCGTCGTCGGTATCCCCTTATGAACCAAGTTCTCTGCAACCTCTAGCCCGATGAAGCCGCCGCCAATGACCACTGCATTCTGTGGCCGCTGATTCACCTGCGCCACGATCTTCTCGACATCCTCAACCGTGCGAAGCGTGATCGCGTGCTCGATGCCAGGAATCGGAGGAATCACGGGATTGGCACCCGGGCTGAGAATCAATTTGTCGTAGGAGATCTCCGAGATCTCACCGCTTGAATGGTCAAGAACTTCGATTGTCTTCGAGGACGCATTGATATTCGTCGCCTCAGTTGAAACCCTGACATCTAGCCTAAAACGCGCATGTAATGACTCGGGAGTTTGAAGAAAGAGAGACTTTTCTTCCTCGATAATCCCTCCGACAAAGTAAGGAAGACCACAATTGGCGTACGAGACATGCCCGCTCTTCTCAAGAACGATGATCTCTGCATCGGCGTCCAAGCGTCGCAAACGAGTAGCTGCGGACATCCCACCAGCCACACCGCCGACAATAACTACCTTCACTATGAGGTCACCGTCATCATTCCCTGTGACATCCAGTCGGAGAGCCCGTTTTGCAAATTGTAAAGATGCTTGAAACCCATCTTTGCCATCGTCTGTGTTGCGATTCCAGATCTACGGCCGCTATGGCAGTACACCGCGTACGTCTTCGTCTTATCCAATTTCGCGATTTCAGCGTCGAAGGTCGAGGCTTCAACGTCAATGTTCATCGCACCTTCAATGTGACCCTGACTGAATTCGCCCGGCGTCCTAACATCCAATATCACCACATTGGATTGCTGTGTAATAGACGAAAAATCCTTGGCATCCATGTTTGTAATGGCGCCGTTGCTTGAAGAGCAACCTGCTAGCAATAAGACTCCAGCGATCAAAACAACGACACCGGATAAGACTCTTTTACTCATTTCTCTCCTAAGCCAGGCTCAAAAAAAGTTTCTGAAGGCTTTCAGTAACTTGGGGCGCGCTCTTGTCATTATCAATGATGCAACTTTTCAGATTCTCGGAGATCAAGGTGAACGCAGCGGTGTTAATGGCTTTGCTCACAGCTGCCATCTGGATGACGATTTCGTTGCATGTGCGATCTTCGTCAAGCATTCGAACCACAGCACCGAGTTGACCATGTGCGCGCTTGAGACGTTTAAGGATCACATCTTTCTGCGCTTGATCCAACGCCGTTTGCGGCATTTTCGTCACCTCCTTAGGTCGAGTTATGCCTTACTTGGAAGTGAGGATCGAACTTCTTCCATGTCGAGCTTCTGGATAGCGGCAATCAATTCATCCAGACTGGTCGCCGGCATGGCGCCTGCTTGGTTGAAGAGCAAGATGCCGTCTCTAAAGGCCATCAAGGTTGGAATGGAGGAAATGCCAGCCGCGGCCGAAAGCTGTTGCTCTGCCTCGGTATCCACCTTTGCGAAGGTGATATCAGGATATTTCTCCGAGGCGCTTTCGAATATTGGAGCGAACATTCGGCACGGACCGCACCAAGCGGCCCAAAAATCTACAAGGACGATCCCGTCCTTGAGTACGGTCTGATCAAAGGTTTCAGCAGATAACGAGAGAGTTGTCATACCCCCTAGGGTATCACAGAACCTCTATTTGAGAAATTGTGCCCTGACCTAGGCGAAGCTGAGAAAGAGCTTCTGGAGCTTTTCGGTCAGGGCGGCGGAGTCAGCATTCCCGCCTTCAATGCACTCCTTCAGGCTCGCCGAGATCAGGGTGATCGCCGCAGTGTTGATCGCCTTGCCCACTGCAGCCATCTGCGTAACCACATCTTCGCAACTTCGGCCCTCGTCGATCATTCGCGAAATGGCCCCGAGTTGACCGTGTGCTCGCTTGATGCGTTTGCTGATCGCCATGAGTTGCTCCTCATTTTGCAGTACATGAGTCAGAACTGGCGCGCTCTTCTTGGCCATGATGTAACTCCCAATCCCGAGTGACCCTAGGTAGCCCGGTTATTTAGATGCTCTAGATGCTCTTGATACTCTAGGGGGTATCACTCAATACTAGCAGAAACCCTTGTTCTGCAACCGTTTTTAGGGTTGCCACTCGCAAAACGAGTAGAAGAGTTGCATACCCGACACGATGATTAGTACGCCACCTACCAAGGTGGGTACGTGGTGGTTGATTCTCATTTCTCACTCTCCGAAGGAATGAGGATAAATACAAACCATCGATCCGGACGCGAGAGCCATAACCAATTGGTATGGCTCTCGCGTTTGCCTCTAAAGGCTGTTCTTAGGAAAGTTTGAAATTGGCCAAAGCGCTGTCGGAAATGAGTTCGAGGCCGTCAGGATTGTTGAGATAGCCCGCAGCTGTCCCCATCTTGCCTTTGTGTCCGTACTGCCACACAATCTTCTTCGTTTTCGGATCAACCACAATCACGCGGTGATTGGCATCATCTGTGGCGATAATCATTCCGTTTGGAAGTCCGGTTGCTAATGATGTGTGATCGAGTGCTGCCGACCCGGTCGGTTTGAATTTCCAAAGTAACTTGCCCTTGGAGTTGAACGTGACGATCGCCCCGGGCTTGCTGAAATCTACGGTCACGTAGACATCCGGCGCGATCTCGTTGCTGTCGGATGGATATGCAATTCCAGGTGCGTGCACTGACCACGAGACTCTGCCATCCAAGGTCATTGCACTTACCCAATTACCATTGATCTCGGTGACTAGATACCTGCCATCCTTCATCGGGAAAGCGCCATTGGGACTACCGAAACTCCTAGGTGGATTGTGATAACACCGTCCTGTTATTCCCAGTTGTGTTGTCTTGCGCGTCTTAGGGTCGATAAAGAGGATTCTGCAATTCTTAATGTCCGCGACAATCAATCTGCCATCAGGCAGCATCATGGCATCATCGGGATTATTCAGGTGAGCCTTGAGTCGCGAGCCCTTACCTGCAACACCGTATTCGAAAGTGATCTTCCTTGTTGCGATGTCGATAATGCTCACCATCTGATGTTCTGATTCGGTGGCGATGATGGATTTCCCATCAGGAGATAAGAAGACGTCGTCCGGAGTTCTGAAAGTCTGTCCTGGCTTGAGATCGCCTTTTTGCGGAAATATCCATCTCGGTACTCCCGATGCATCAACGACGACGATGCGGTTATTACCTTCGT
Organism: uncultured Bifidobacterium sp.; assembly: GCA_964465545.1. Classification (GTDB taxonomy): domain Bacteria; phylum Actinomycetota; class Actinomycetes; order Nanopelagicales; family Nanopelagicaceae; genus QYPT01. The sequence goes on from CAYXIS010000024.1 coordinate 6,937, forward strand.
CGGCAATCATGATTGGCCCTGGGAGGACAGACGGGTCAGATTTGAAGACAGTAGCGGCGTTGGCTGTGCCTGCCAACACGGCAGCGGCCACGACGACAGGAATAGTGCTTTTTTTGAGGAAAGAGTTGATCATCACAGGAAGTGACAATAACGATTTCCTCATAAACCCGCTTCAGCACCGCCCATCGCCACGCCGCGCGAGCCCTCCCGGTCCCGAGCGGTAGTAGGGGACTTTTCGAGTCCTATACGCTGATGGCGTGAAAGATTCACTCCAATCACCCCAATCACCTGGAGAACTTCCGGTTGTCATCCAAGGCGGCATGGGCGTAGCCGTATCGTCGTGGAAGTTGGCAAAAGCGGTCTCCAAGACCGGTCAGCTAGGTGTTGTTTCCGGGACTGCTATCGATGCCGTCATTGCGCGGAGGCTCCAAAATGGAGATGAGGGAGGCCATGTAAGGCGAGCCCTAGCGGCCTTCCCGATTCCTGAGATCGCCGAGCGTGTTCAGAAGAAATATCTGCGCACCGAAGGTCGCCACGGAGATCCCTACATCCCCGTCCCGAAACTAAGCCTTCGTCCGTCCACGGACGCCTTGGAACTGTGGGTCCTCGCCAACTTTGTCGAGGTCTGGTTGGCCAAAGAAGGCCATGATGGTCTTGTAGGAATTAACTTCCTTGAGAAGATCCAGATGGCCACTCCAAGTGCGGCCTATGGCGCAATGCTTGCAGGGGTCGATTACATACTCATGGGCGCTGGAATTCCCTCGGAGATCCCCCACCTACTCAATGTTCTAGCCCAGCACGAGCCGGCCTCCTTGAATGTTCACGTTGATGGCGCGACCCAGACGTACAAGGAAACTTTCTATCCGAGGACTTTCACTGGAATTACGTTGCCCCCACTTCGCAGACCCAAATTCTTGGCGATCGTTTCGGCACACGTCCTCGCCACCTACTTGGCAAAAGACGAGCTCACTCGCCCAGACGGGTTCATAATCGAAGGATTCACTGCTGGAGGTCATAATGCGCCTCCGCGCGGGACGATGGTTTTGGATGATGACGGTCAGCCGATTTTTGGACCACGAGATGAAGCAGATATCCAGAAGGTGGCGAAGGTCGGACTTCCGTTCTGGTTGGCCGGAGGTCAATCAACTCCAGAGCAGGTCAGAGCCGCACAGGCATTTGGTGCCGTCGGCGTGCAAGTCGGGACAATCTTTTCTCTTGCCGAAGAGTCAGGTCTTCAACCAAACATTCGAAAAGAGTTGATTGATCATCTTGCTTCAGGAGATCTCATAGTTCGAACCGATCCTTTCGCCTCCCCGACTGGTTTTCCCTTCAAGGTAGCCACATTGCCTGACACGCTCTCCGATGAAGAGGTATACGACGCCCGACCGCGTCTCTGCGACCTCGGCTACTTGCGGGTTCCCTACGAGAGGTCTCCCGGGGTCGTCGGCTATCGCTGTCCTTCTGAGCCTTCTCATGTGTATCTGCGTAAAGGCGGGGAGGAAGAAGAACTCACCGATAGAAAATGTTTGTGCAACGCACTCATGTCCAACGTGGGACTCGGTCAGACTCGCGCTGATGGCTACTCCGAACCGCCGCTGATAACCCTTGGCGCAGACTTGAGCGGAGCCAAAGAACTGCTCAAATCCCACCCTGAGGGATGGAATGCCACGCAAGCTGTTCAATACCTCTTGAAAGTAGACGCTTAAAAGGGCACTATGCCATCAGGTCCACTAAGGGAGGCGCGATGAAGATCAGTGCATTGATCGCCGGGAAAAGAGTCGAAACGATTTCGCCAAGCGCCAGTGTTCATGACTTGGTAAACGCGCTCAACGTGCACCATGTTGGCGCCCTTGTGGTCTCTCCCGATGGGCGAAAAATCGAAGGAATTGTTTCCGAACGAGACGTTGTTCGAGCCATGCCCGGCAAGCTAGATCAACTCATTGGCATGCATGTCCGAGATCTCATGACGGTCGATGTCGTCACGTGCGACAGCAACGCAACCGTCGCTGAGTTGATGGCAATCATGACCGAGCGCCGCATTAGACACATTCCAGTCGTGGATGCCGATGACAACGTCGTATCCATAATTTCCATCGGTGACGTTGTCAAGGCCCACATCAGTGAACTAGATGATGAACGAAGAGCGCTGAACGACTACGTCAACTCTTAAGGCATCCGAAGTCTAGATATTTACGTTCGACATATTGGCGTAACGATCGCCTGCAGTGACTCCCTTAGGCGCTGCTGCGTCAATCAACTGAAGGTCGTCAGAACTCAACACAACATCTAAGGCATCAATGTTCTCATCCAAGTACTTGATCTTCTTGGTACCGGGGATCGGAACAACATCGAGTCCCTGGGCCAAGACCCAGGCAAGTGCCAGCTGACTCGGTGTTATCCTCTTCCTATCGGCGATCTCCTTGACGCGCTCAACCAATTCAAGATTCTTGACGAAATTCTCTCCTTGGAATCGTGGATGGGTACGTCGCGCATCTCCCGGTTCAAGGTCGTCAATGCTTCGGATTTGCCCGGACAGGAAGCCGCGCCCAAGGGGAGAGTAGGCGACAAAACCAATACCGAGTTCACGGACGGTTGCCAGAACACCGTTGTCTTCGACATCCCTTGTCCATAGGGACCACTCCGATTGAACCGCGGTAATCGGGTGGACCGCATTCGCCTTTCGAATTGTCGCGGCAGAGGCTTCTGATATTCCGAGGTGGCGGACCTTCCCACTCTCGACAAGCTCCTTCATGGCCCCCCAAGTGTCTTCAATCGGCACCTTTTTATCGACACGATGTTGGTAATAGAGGTCAATGTATTCGACACCAAGTCGCTTCAGTGAAGCGTCGCACGCCTTGCGAACATATTCCGGCGAACCGTTGATGCCGATGAATCTTCCAGTATCGTCTCGCTCATTACCGAACTTTGTTGCAACAATTACTTTGTCTCGTCTGGATCTAATTGCCCGACCCACAAGAATCTCATTTGTAAAGGGACCGTACATGTCAGCCGTATCCAGGAAATCAATCCCGCGATCCAAAGCATGATGAATGGTGTCGATGGCTTCCTCTTCATCCCGGACGCCATAGAAATCACTCATTCCCATGCATCCAAGACCCTGCGCCGAGACCTCAAGACCCTGACCCAATATTCTTCTCTGCATTAGATTTCCACCTCCACTATCTACGAATTTCTCGGCCCCGATTTTCTTCGTGCACGTTCAAAGCGGGCCCAAATTCCAATTGCCACGGCGCCAACAAGAACCAACGTCAGGCGAGTGCCATAACGATCCCAGAAATCCTCACCAGTAGTAGATGGCATGGGTGAAGATGACTCGCTCGGTGAAGGAGTTGGAGATACAGCTTTCTGCCCAACACTAAATGTGTACGAACCCTCTTCGGGGTGACCGTCACCTGAAACAACCCTCCAACTCACTTCGAACTGACCGATCGTCGCAACGGGATTTACATCGACACTCAGAGTGGCTCCCGACACATGCGAATTCTTACGATCAATTTGATGTCCTTGCGGGTCCTTGACTATCAAGACGTTTGTCTTGGCTCCCCCAATCATCAATAAGTCCCCATCGAAAGTAACCTGTATTTTCGTGGGCAATGCATCAAGATGTGCACCTACCGCTGGATTGGACGAAACAAGTTCGGCATGGGCTTGCGCCCAAGGTGTCGGGAGGCAGAGGAGAGTTGTCAGGAAAGCAAAAGGAATCAAATGCCTAAATCTCATGCAGGCAAGATACTCCTAACTCTCACCGGGAATTTCTTCGAGTGGATCAAGGTTAAACTTATGACGAGTTTCTGATCTATCCAAAGGAGTTTAGTGCCCATGCCCGCCGCGCTCTTTCAAGAACTAGAAATCCGCGATCTTTCGATTCCCAATAGGGTTTGGGTAAGCCCGATGTGCCAATACTCGGCACACAATGGCTTGATCGGAGACTGGCATCACGTGCACCTAGGCGCGTTTGCAACGGGCGGGGCTGGGCTAATCATTGTCGAAGCCACCGGGGTTGTACCCGAAGGCCGAATCTCAATCGGCTGCCCAGGGATTTGGAATGACAATCTGGCGCAGGCGTTCAAACCAATCATTGATTTCACCCACTCGATGGGCTCAAAAATCGGAATCCAGATCGCACACGCGGGCCGCAAAGGATCCACGATGAGGCCCTGGGATGATCATCTGGTTGCAGACGAAAATGAAGGGGGTTGGCAGACGGTATCTGCAAGCAACCTTCCGTTTCCGGAGATGCCAGTACCTCGGGCGCTTTCAACTGCAGAAATTGCCGAACTCGTAGAAGGCTTCGCAAGGGCCGCAGACCGTGCGGTGAAGGTTGGATTTGATGTTGTAGAAATTCACGCGGCTCATGGCTATCTCCTTCACCAATTCCTATCTCCTCTGACGAACAAACGGACGGATGAATACGGCGGAAGCCTCGAAGGGCGTATGCGTTTCCTCCTTGAAGTGGCCCGAAAAGTGCGCAGCACAATTCCGATTGGAATGCCTCTTTTTGTCCGAATCTCGGCTACTGACTGGGTTGAAGGTGGATGGGACATTGATCAAGCAGTCATTCTCTGCGCGAAGCTCAAAGAGATCGGAGTAGATCTCATCGATGTTTCATCAGGGGGTTTGATCCATAACGCTGTCATACCCGTGGGTCCTGGATACCAAGTTCCCTTTTCAGAGACGATACGAAACAAGGTGGGAATTGCGACATCTGCAGTCGGGGTGATTACGGATGCTCATCAAGCAGAAGAGATAGTTTCCTCCGGCAAAGCCGATGCCGTGATGCTTGCAAGAGAAATGCTCCGCAACCCACGGTGGGCACTTGCTGCATCCGAAGAACTCGGGATACGGGGTAAGTGGCCCAACCAATTCACAAGGGCATCGAAACTTCCCCGTTAGGAATCGGTAGTTCAAGGCTAATCGGAGAGTAGCCTTCTAGCATGCCTGCGGCGGTTCGCATCTCGGATCTAAAGATTATTCGCGACAAAAAGACGATCATCCCAAACCTGAGCATGCAAATCGAACAAGGGCAAATCATCGGCCTCCTCGGTCCAAGCGGTAGCGGAAAGACAACGATCATGCGAAGCATCGTCGGCGTTCAAGCGTTTCAAGCTGGAACCATCGCCGTTCTAGGACTGGCCGCGGGCTCAAAGGACTTGCGAACAAGAATCGGATACTTCACGCAAAGTGCAAGTATCTATACCGACCTCACATGCCTAGAGAATCTGCGCTACTTCGCTCGAATTCTGGGTCAATCCGAAATCTCGGTACTCGAAGTTCTTGAACTTGTTGACCTGACCAGGAATCAGAAGCAACTCGCCTCATCACTGTCAGGTGGTGAAAGGGCTCGTCTTGCACTTGCCACCGCCCTTCTAGGCAGACCCGAGCTATTGGTGCTAGACGAACCAACAGTTGGTCTCGACCCAGTGCTACGCAGAGATCTATGGGATCTATTCCATAGACTCGCCGACCAGGGAAAGACTCTTCTAATAAGCAGTCACGTCATGGATGAAGCCGACCGTTGCGATTCGCTTTTCCTCCTGCGCGAAGGTTGCGTTCTCGCCAACGGAACGCCCGACGATCTCAAAGCCGCCGCTCATACCCATGAAATGGAAGCCGTCTTTATCTCATTGGTGGAGAAACAATGAACATCCAGCGCATCTGGGGCACCGCGCGCAGAATTCTCTCGCAATTGCGTCATGACCCGCGCACTATCGCCCTGATGATCCTCGCACCGTGCCTATTGATGACGATTCTTAAATACGTATATCAAGATCAACCTAAGGTCTTTCAAAACGTCGCGGGGTCGCTCCTCGGGGTCTTTCCGATGTTGGTCATGTTTCTCATTACTAGCGTGGGAACTCTGCGCGAGCGCTCTTCGGGAACGCTGGAGAGATTGCTGATTCTTCCCATCACCAAACTTGAACTGATTCTGGGATATGCCAAGGCCTTTGGAATTGCCGCCTTGATTCAGGCGGTTGTAGTTTCTTCAGTAGCCCTAGGTCCTCTCGGACTCAAAATTGCGGGCTCACAAGTCATGTTAATTCTCGTTGCCATAGTCGATGCGCTTCTTGGAATGTCCATCGGCATCTTCGTGAGTTCCTTCGCCAAAACAGAATTCCAAGCCGTGCAATTTCTTCCGGCCATTCTCTTCCCTCAATTACTTCTGAGCGGCCTTTTGGCACCACGGGAGAGCATGCCTTCGATCCTTCGCGTTATCTCGGATTACTTGCCCCTCACTTACGCCGTGGATGCAACTCAGAAGGTAATTTCTGGGCAGGGTTCAGTTGCACGAGATTTCCTGTTGCTGGCCGTCTTCTTATTCGCTCTACTTGGAGCAGGCGCGCTTACGCTAAAACGTCAGACCAACTAGTCCTTCGACCTGTTTCTAGTTACCAGATTCCTTAAACGCACGAGCTATCGTGCTTACAGTCCCTGACAACTCTGCAGGAATCACCCACACTTTGCTAGCAGCACCGTTCGCAATCACTGAAAGTTGATCAAGGTATTTATATGCGAGCACCTTGTCATCGGCATCCCCATCGTGAATGGCCTTGAACACCTTTGCGATGGCAGTCGCCTCGCCCTCGGCACGGATCACGGTAGCCTGCGCTTCGCCTTCAGCGCGAAGTATGTCTGCAGCTCTGGCTCCTTCTGCTTTTAGAATTTGGCTCTGCTTCTCCCCTTCGGCCGTGAGGATCGCTGCACGCTTGTCGCGATCAGCCCTCATCTGCTTTTCCATCGATTCCTGAACGCTCGGTGGAGGCTCAATCGCCTTGATTTCCACGCGGTTCACCCTCACGCCCCATTTGCTGGTCGCTTCGTCTAAGACTCCACGCAGAATGGCGTTGATGTGATCGCGGGAAGTCAACGCCTTTTCTAGATCCAGTCCACCGACAGAGTTTCGAAGCGTGGTTACCACCAATTGCTCAATGCCTTGTATGTAGTTCTCGATTTCATATGTTGCTGATTTCGCATTTGTGACTTGGAAGTAGATAACGGTGTCGATACTCACCACCAAGTTATCCTCTGTGATGACCGGCTGTGGTGGAAATGAAACAACCTTCTCGCGAAGGTCAACGAGAGGGCGTAATCGATCGATGCCGGGGATGATCAGGTTAAGGCCTGGACCAAGAGTGCGATGGTACTTGCCCAATCTTTCGATAATTCCTGCGCTTGCCTGAGGGATGATCTTGATCGCCGATACGACAATGGCGATTGCAATGACCAGAAGTACAACAAGGGCGATGTTGGCTGCAGACATTACGTTCTCCTTACGCGGAAGTTGTCGACACTTTTGGAATAACAATTGCGACTGCGCCATCTATGCGCGCAACCAGAACTTGAGAGCCTGCTGGAATGGAGCCCGATTCGCAACGGGCCGTCCAAGTCTCGTCACGAAGGCGAATGGTTCCCTTCTCCGGAGTAGTTTCCGTCAACGTTACCGCCTCGTGATTAAGCAGAGCATCCATACCGGTTACTCCACCAGAGGACTTTCTGAATAGATATTTCCGGACAAGTGGTCGGATGAAAGCCAAGGTCAAGACAGCGGTCACCGCGAAGCCAATCCACTGGTACGGGGAACCGACCCACGCTGCGGCGATGGCGGCTCCTAATAGGGCAGCGATGGCGAAGGAAAAGAAAATCAAACTGAGTGTCAGTATTTCTAGAAATAAAAATCCACCTGCAAGCGCCAGCCATATCCAGTAGTGCATCAGGCCTCTCCTAAAACTCGACTCCAACGTACCACCGCAAGAGTCCAAGTGGCAGTGGTGAAATCAAGAATGTTTGGTCAAATCAATTCGGGAACGGTTGACCAAAGAAATGCCAGCCCACCCACCACCAGATCGCAAAAATCGCGATTCTATTGACCCGGGTACCCATCATTCTTCGGATTAGAAGTCCCAAGGGAGCAACAACCAAGGGTTTCACTCGCGAAATTGCCCACGTCGCAATCGCCGCTAACGCCAGTGCGACGTAGCCCATGCTGAAGATCGACGTCGTCATTGCGCCGTCGAGACTCGAAAGAGCCCCACCCCGATCGCCATCCAGACAATTACGAAGATGACCTTCCCCACGTTGTCGGCCACAAAAGGGTCGACAAGTACTGTCAGGGTTGGATATGACTTGTCGTCATTCGTGAAATCGCTTGCGAAGTAGTTGCCCAATTCGCAGATGCAAGTAAGGGACCCGATTACAAACCAGATCTTTGATGACCTTCGCAAGGCACTCGTTGGACTTTGAGATGGCTCTGATTCCTTTTTCCAGATTATTCTCAACAACACCGGAACGAGCAGCACATAGAAAATTGCAGTTGGCCATGAATGAATGGGAAAGAGGATGAAGACCAGGGTACTCACGAGAAGAGTCAACGCAGCGGTCGTGAATCGAGTCGCACTGAACTCGGGAGTTGGGAATCTCTCTTGAACGGCGACAATGACCAGCAACGCCACTGAGACATAGACCAAGGTATCAATTGACGCACCTCGCCAAAATTGGAATACAGCTCCGCCAAGAAATACAACCAGCCAAAGAACAGGACCTCGCAGTTTTGACTCCATTTACTTCATCCAATATTTCTTTGCGATCTCATTTAGAGCCGCGTACACACAAATCAACCCCAGGAGCAGAAATAGAAGATTTGCGGGCAACGCTTTCAATCCAATTATGTGGCCGAAGGACGTGAATGGAATTGCGATTGTTGTAACCGCAAGAATGGCACTCGACCAAAAGAGGCCGCTTCCCGGCTTGCTCTTCCAGAATCTTCGGCGCGTCCTTAAGACCATCATGACAGTCAATTCAGTGAGAGTGGATTCAACAAACCAACCACTTCTGAATAGTGTTTCAGAAGCATGGAAACCAAGACGCAAAATCGCAAATGTGAGCAAGTCGAAGACTGAGCTTAGAAGGCCGAAGTAGACCATGAACCTCCGTATCGATTTGATGTCCCAAGCCCTTGGCTTTGCCACATCTTCCGCGTCCGCGAGGTCGCCAGATATGGCGATCGCAGGAAAATCCGTCATGAAATTCAGCAGCAGAATTTGCATGGGAAGAAGGGGAAGAAACGGCAGAAACATGTCCGATATCGCAAGCGAGAACATATTCCCAAAAGCGGCGCTCACCCCGACTCGAACGTACTTCATGGTGTTCACGAATGTCCGCCTACCTATTCGGACGCCTTCTGCGATGACACGAAGATCCTTGTTTAGAAGAACAATAGAGGCGGCGTTCTTTGCAACATCAACCGCCGTATCTGCCGAAATTCCGACATCGGCAGCATGAAGGGCCGCGGCATCATTTATCCCGTCTCCGAAATACCCGACGGTTGCCCCTGATGCTCTAACAGCAAGAATTATTCGTTCTTTCTGAACGGGATCCACTTCGGCAAAGACTCGGCAACCCCTGACCTTCTCCTCTAAATCATCCTCTTCAAGGGTTGCGATATCGGAGCCAACCATGACGACGCCTGTCGCAAGACCAACTTCTGAAGCAATCGATCTCGCTGCGAAACGGTTGTCGCCGGTAATCAGGTAGAGGTCGATGCCCAACGCAGCTAACTCCCCAATCGCTCCCCTCGCATCAGGTTTGAGGGGGTCATGAAAGACAAGGAGCCCTTCGAATGTCATCCCTGCCTCATCTTCGATCGACAAATTCGTTCTATCTGCCATCGTTCGACTGGACAACGCAAGAACTCGGTTGCCCTGGCTGCTCATCTCCTCGAATCGCTTTCTTATGTCCGCGCGCATGGCATCGATGAGTTCGATTCCTAAATGATTGTTCACCTGAGTGCAAACCCCTAGAACACTTTCGAAAGAGCCCTTCGTAATCATCTCCCCATTGGACGTCAATACCGACAACCGGCGCCGCTCAAAGTCATACGGAATCTCTGCCACGGCGCTTCCGAGAGCGAACTTTGTACCGACCGAGTCAACAATCGCAGTATCTAGAGGATTTATGAATCCCCTCTGCAATTTTGCATTTTCATAGGCAAGACGCAAAACACGTTCGCTGGCAACTCCATAACTATCAAGTGCCCCATCCAATCTCACGGCGCCAATAGTGATCGTTCCTGTCTTGTCCGTGCACAGGGCGGTCATCAAGCCGAAATCCTCGATGGCGTCCAGACGCTTCACCAACACCTGTTTTTCAGCCATCCGTCTTGCACCTGCCGCTAGGGAGACAGAAATGATCACTGGCAGAAGTTGAGGAGTGAGCCCCACAGCCAACGCAAGAGAAAAAAGGAGCGAATCGATCACAGGGCGGTGAAGAAACAAGTTGACGACGAACAATCCGAAGACCAAAACCAGCATTGTACGAAGAAGCAACATGCCGAAGGCAGTCGTGCCTCGCTCGAAACCTGTCGTTACATCTCGCGAATTGAGTTCGTTGGCGAGTGCTCCAAACTCCGTGTCTCGTCCCGTCTTCACAACCTTGCCCTGCCCCACCCCGCTCACGACATGGGTGCCGAAAAACAACTCTGCAGTTCTTTCGACGAGTGGCTTGGAAACATCAATGTTTCCGACGCCCTTCTCTCTCGGAAAAGATTCCCCCGTTAACGCAGACTCGTCGACCATCAGCCCAACGGCCTCTACGACGTGCAGGTCGGCAGGCACTAAATCCCCTGCTCGAAGCAGGACGAGATCGCCGACAACGACCTCAGCAATTGGAATAGTCACCTCTTTGCCGTCGCGAATGACTTCAACATGAACCTGGACTTGATCCATGAGCGATTGCATCGTCTTTTTTGCTCGGTGTTCTTGCCAGAAACCCAACAAGCCGCTGGGAATGATGATGGCGAGAATGATGATCCCCTCAGTTACTTCCCCTAGAAACATGGAGATTACGGTCGCTGCGAAAAGGATCAGGATTATGGGGCTCTCGAACTGACGTATCAGCAGTTTCCACGCCGAGTTTTTCGAGTGAGAGTCAAGAATGTTGGGCCCGTTAGTCTCCAACCGGATTCTGGCTTCCTGAGTCGAAAGCCCATCAGGCACACTCATGTGTCGAGCGTACTCTCGCGTCTCGAAGTAAACTCAAACCATGGAAGTTCTCTTTTTACTAAGCCTGCCAGGTCTGGTCGTCATCGTGATAGGCCTTGGCGTCTACCAACTCGCCCGCGCGCGGGTAAAAGGAACGAAACGACCTGGCGCCGGTTCCGTCGGAATAAATCTCTTGGATACTGTCTTGAAACCTGGAAGTGAGCATTTGGTGAATGAAAAGGCGAGTCGAAAACTCCTCCGCGATGAGAACGAGGAGGCAGCTCCTCCGTTTGATCACACCACAAACACAATCAACATCAAGCGGAAGGCTTAGCCAATGACAGTTCGTAGAATCATGGGAACAAGCGGAGGTTTCGTAGCGAGTGACCGATGGGAGGTAACCAGGCCGGGCGCTACAGTTCTGCGGATGTTGGAATTGACAAAGAAGCAGAGGCCTCGGTTCTGCTTTATCCACACTGCAAGCGGAGATAACGCCGGCTACCTTGCCCGTTCTTACGAGGCCATGTCCGATATCGGTTGCGATGTGACACACCTCCAACTCTTCACCCAACCCAACCTTCCCGTGAGGGAGCACATCCTCAAGTCAGATGCCATCTGGGTAGGCGGGGGGTCAGTTGCCAACCTTCTTGCCATTTGGAAATTGCACGGAGTGGATACAGCGCTTCGCGAAGCGTACGAGAACGGGGTGATCCTTGGAGGTGTCAGCGCAGGTTCTATCTGCTGGCACCAAGGTGGCCCAACAGATTCCTTCGGTCCCGAACTTCGAACGGTGACCAATGCTCTCGGATTTCTCCCCTATGGAAATGCTGTTCATCTTGATTCCGAAGCCCAGCGTCGCACATTGGCGCACGAACTGATTCGTAACGATACTTTTAAGACCATCTATGCAACCGACGATGGGGTCGGAATTCTTTACGAGAACGAGATACCGGTTGAGGTAATCGCCGATCAGCCAAGCCATGAAGACGGCCCGGCGGCCTATCGCATGGAAAAAGTAAATGGCGAAGTCAGTGAAGTTCGACTAAACGTCGGACTTCTCAACTGATATTCGCGGCAACACCTTTTCCAGCCACTTGGGGAACCACCAATTAGCAGTGCCCAACCATTGCATAAGCGCGGGCACGAGGGCAGACCGTATGAGGGTTGCATCAAATAAGACAGCAGCTGCAAGTCCAACCCCGAACTCTTGGATTATTCGTTGACCACCAAAGACGAAAGCTGCAAAGACCGAGAACATGATCGTCGCTGCCGCCGTGATGACCCCGCCTGTCGCAGACAATCCTCGTCTAACGGCACTCGCGTTATCGTGGGTATGTAACCATTCCTCTTGAATTCTTGAAACCAAGAAAACCTCGTAGTCCATCGACAACCCGAAGAGAATTGCAAAGAGCATGATGGGCAAGAAAGCCTCAATCGGACCGCCGTGAGTTCCGAGAAGAGGTTCAGCCCACCCCCACTGAAATCCAGCCACAATGACACCGAAGGCGGCACCGATTGAAAGTGTGTTCATTGCAGCAGCGGTGAGTGGGATTACAACGCTCCTAAAGAGAATCATGAGGAGCAGGAAACTCAGAAGCACGACAACGCCAATGAAAGTCGGCAACTTTCCAGAGAGCACGTTTGCGAAGTCGGCGTAGATTGCCACTGAGCCGCCTACATATACATGGATCGTAGAACCAGCAAGAGCATCAGGGATTGTCCTCGTGCGTAATCTATTAATCAGATCAGTTGTTGCCTCAGACTGGGGTGAGCTCTTCGAATAGACCGTCAAAATTCCCAACTTATGATCCTGGGTGAGTCGAACCGGGGTAACCAGTGCAACATCCGGGTCAGAGGCGATTGCCGACTTCAATCTAGTGATCACTTCTGTATCTGTATCTGGTGGAATTAATGCGACTAACTCAAGAGGTCCGCTATATCCTGCACCGAAACCTTTTGCCATGAGTTCATAGGCGCTTCGGGTTGTCGTTCCCTTTGGGTCATTTCCAGAATCCGCACTTCCAAGGCGAATATTGAATGCTGGGAGACAGAGCAATAGCAACACGATGGTTGTAGAAACAGTCCAAACAACTGGTCGGCGCTGAATTGCTGCAGACCACCTCGCCCAACCGCCACTTTCAACGTCATGTGATTCCTTTTTGCGGCCCGGAAGTGAAAAACGATCGATCCTTCTTCCCACCATGGCAAGTAGCGCTGGCAATAGCGTCAACGATGCAGTCATACTCACGAGAACTGCAATGGAGGCGGCAACGGCAACCCCGTAGAGAAAACTGACGCGGACAGTGAATAAACCTAAAAGCGCTATGCATACAATGATCCCGGCGAACAGAACGGCTCGACCGGATGTCCTGACGGAAATCTTAACTGCATCCTCTACTGACATTCCCGCATGAATGCCCTGACGAAAGCGGGTGACAATAAAAAGTGCGTAATCAATTCCAACTCCTAATCCCACCAGCGCCGCCAATATGGGTGCAAATTGAGCCGTAGAAAAGATGTGACTGATGAGTGCTACGGAAGAAGAGGAAATCCCTAGTCCAACAACCGCGACCAAGAGGGGAACCAATGTCGCAACTATGCTTCCAAAGGTAAAAAAGAGAATTATTCCCGCGGCAAGCAAGGCAATCCCCTCACTAGAGCCTGGCCTAGTTTCATTTGCCTTTTGGATGCTGGTTCCAAGCAGTTCAATTTCCAAATTGCTCCCAGAAAAACTTCTGGCAGTGTTTACGATGAGCATCACGTCGGATTTCTTGATATCCGACCCGCCTGCATCAAGATGCAGAGTTGAAAATCCGATAGTGCCATCTTCGCTAATTGCGCCGTTTCGTCCGGTAAACGCCGAGTCGATTCCGGTTACATGGTTGAGCTTTAGGAGTCTTGCCTCTACGGGTGCGATGTCCTCAGGGGTCAGTACGCCCCTCTTGGCCGCATAGACCACTTGGACGTCATCGCCTTTCTGGGCAGGGGCGTATTTGCTCAGAAGATCCAGTGCGACCTTACTTTCAGTTTCTGGTAGCGTAAAAGAGTCGCTATAGGCGCTCCCAACTTGCCGTCCGGCCACCACCATTCCTGCCAACAGGAGCAGCCATGCAATGACCACCCATCTGCGGTGCCTAAAGGTCCAATTTCCGAGGAAATTCATGCGCGCTCCTAGTAGATGGGCTAAGCCAGTTACTTGGCTTACCGAACGGTTGGTAGGTACACTATGGGAATGACGAG
>CAYXIS010000025.1:0-20362 GCA_964465545.1 uncultured Bifidobacterium sp.
GCAGTTGATCTACCGAATGTCGAAGTTCGGCAATCGGATCATCGGTGGCTGCGTAAGGAAGATGCGGGGCGCTAAAGGCGATCGGGTTGTAGCCCCAGTGATTCTTCCGACCTCTCTGCCAGACCGCTGGTTCTGTCATTGAGTGGTGCACCGGCAGCAACTCGAGGGCAGTAACGCCGATCTTTTTCAAATGGGAAATGGTGCTCGGGTGACCGAGTGCTTTGTAGGTTCCCCGTTCGTTCGGATCAATTTCTGGATTCTTCGCTGTGAGTCCTCGAACGTGGGCCTCATAGACAACCGTCTTTGCCCAAGGGGTGTTGATTCGGTGGATCTCATGGGGCTTGTGGTTTGTTACAACAGAGTACGGAACCTTGCCGGCGCTATCTCGATCGTCTCGAACTTCGACATCTCCATCGCCAAGTCCGTCGTTGTTGACGTGGCCGTATATTTCTGGAACGTATTGGACTTCACCATCAAGCAAGTGTGTGTAGGGATCAATCAACAACTTGGCGGGATTGAAACGCAATCCTTGTTGCGGGTTCCATGGTCCATAAACTCTGTAGCCATAGCGTTGTCCCTCGCGCACACCCGCGAGATACCCGTGCCAGATCGGTCCCGTGCGATGAGCCAGTGCAAAACGTGTTTCGACGAGTTTGCCGTTGATTTCATTGAAAAGACAGAGTTCTACTGCATCGGCTGCTTCAGACCAGAGAGCAAAGTTTGTGCCCTCGGGAGTTAGCGTCGCGCCAAGAAACCTTGGGTCTGCAGGTAGCACTAGTTCGCCCCTTACTCTTCTTCTCAGATAATGAAACTGGCGGTTAGATCACAATGCAGTTTATTGTCTCCAATACTACGCACCAGTAGCATCACCCCATGAAGATCGCCGTCTGCGTGAAGCAGGTGCCTGATTCGTGGGCAGAGAAGAAGATGAGCGGCGGCGTACTTGATCGCCAAGGAGTCGACGCTGTTCTCAATGATCTCGATGAGTATGCGGTTGAGGAAGCCTTGCGCATCGTTGAAGCACACGGTGGCAACGGGGAGGGTGGCGCCAACAGCGTAATAGTCATCTCCATGGGGCCAGAGCGCACAACTGATGCAGTTCGCAAGGCACTCTCCATGGGTGCCGACGGAGCAATCATCGTTACCGACCTCGCGCTGGCTGGATCAGACGCATTGGCTACATCCAAAGTTCTTGCAAAAGTCATTGAGGGTGGGGAGTTTGATCTAGTTCTTTGTGGGACAGAATCAACCGATGCTCGTATGAGTGTTGTTCCGGCGATGATTGCCCAACGACTTTCGTGGGCACAGCTCACTTTCGCCGGATCTGTGAACGTTGATGCAGGCGCAAAAGCAGTGACGATCACTCGAGTGACCGAGGCTGGTGTCGACACCATGAAAGCGGCATTTCCAGCGGTGATCAGCGTTGTCGAGAAGATTAATGAACCTCGATATCCGTCCTTCAAAGGGATCATGGCCGCAAAGAAGAAGCCGGTGGAGATCAAGGATCTAGCCGCACTTGGAATTGAACCTTCTACTGTTGGATCGGGCGGGGCATGGAGCATTGTTGATGACACCACGCTACGTCCTCCTAAGGCGGCCGGGATCAAGATTGTCGACGACGGCAACGGGGGCAAAGCCCTCGTGGACTTCTTGGTAGAAAAGAAATTGATATGAGCGAAGTATTTATTCTCGCCCAGTTCGTCGGCGACAAGGTTGCGAAGACGACTGCTGAGTTGGCGACGTGCGGTGCGCGTATCGGCAAAGTGACTGCAATCGTTCTTGCGGCATCGGGTAAGGGTTCGGCGCTAGCCTCGCAGGTTACAAACGGCACCATCGCAAGAGTCCTCGTTGTGGAGAGTTCGGATTTTGATCACTTTGGAGTCGCGGCGTCTGCTGAAGCTGTAGCCCATCTTGTCAACGAACATAAGCCATCCGCCCTGCTGATCACGTCCAGCGCATTCGGAAAAGAATTGGCCGGGTGCGTTGCAGTCTTGACCGACTCGGGTTTGATCACTGATGCCGTGGGTGTCTCAAGTGATCTCGTTGCGACCCAGGTGATTTTCGGTGGTTCCACGACAGTGCATTCCCGTGTCTCACACGGAAGCGCGATCATCACTTTGCGACCGAACTCAGTTTCACCGGACATGACAACGAGTTCGCCAGAGATAGTAAACGTGGAAGTAAAAATCTCAGATTCAGCAAAGCGCGCCGAAGTGATTTCAACTCAGCCCCCTGTTGCTGAGGGCAGACCAGAACTCACCGAGGCGCAGATCATCGTCTCAGGCGGGCGAGGTACAAATGGCGATTTCTCTGCCGTTGAGACTTTCGCCGACCTCCTTGGTGCAGCGGTTGGCGCTTCTCGTGCCGCAACAGATGCTGGCTGGTATCCGCATTCACACCAAGTGGGTCAGACGGGCAAGACAGTGAGCCCTCAGTTGTACGTTGCCTGCGGTATCTCAGGGGCGATCCAGCATCGCGCAGGCATGCAGACAAGCAAGACGATCGTCGTGATCAACAAGGATCCAGACGCGCCAATCTTCGAATTGGCTGATTTTGGAGTAGTGGGCGATCTCTTCGCGGTGCTGCCTCAGGCAAGCGAAGGGGTCAAAGCGCGCAAGTCCTAGACTTGGGCTCATGCCCGTCTACCTAGATCATGCTGCAACGACGCCAATGGCCGATGCAGCCGTCCAGGTCATGGCGCACCAGCTGACTAAATTGGGAAATCCCTCGAGTCTTCATTCCTATGGTCGCGAGGTTCGAAAAGACCTCGAAGGTGCCCGCGAAGAAATCGCCATTGCCCTTGATTGCCATCCAAGCGAAATCATCTTCACGGCAAGTGGCACAGAGGCGAACAACACGGCACTCAAGGGGTTGTATTGGAAAGGTCAGGTAGCTGGCCGCAATGTTGTGGTGATCTCCTCCATCGAGCACCATGCAATTTTGGAACCAGCCGAGTGGCTCAAAGTCCATGAAGGTGCCGAGGTGATTGATATCGGCGTGGACAGCAACGGTGTCGTTCATCTCGACGAACTTGAGGATCTGATCTCAAGACGTGGCGACGAGATAGCGGTCATCTCGATTATGAGTTCTAACAATGAGACCGGCGTTGTGCAGCCCGTCGATAAAGTCGCCGAATTAGCACGTTCGGCATCCATTCCTGTTCATAGCGATGCCGTGCAGAGCTTTGGGAAGATCCCACTTTCCTTCAACAAACTCGGATTGACGGCAATGAGTGTGAGCGCGCACAAGTTGGGTGGACCCATCGGTGTTGGCGCACTTGTACTCCGCAAGGGCTTTGATATCCCCGCACTTCTTCACGGGGGAGGTCAAGAGCGGGATATTCGAAGTGGCACCTTCAATGCCCCGTCGATAGTGGCTTTCGCAGCTGCAGTGAAGGAAAATTCTCAAGACTTTGCCGAACGCAACGCGCGTGTCCGACGACTTCGCGATCAATTAGCGATTGGAATATTGGAGCGCGTATCCAATTCCTACATAAACGGCGTGAAGGCCGAGCAATTGCCTGGAATCATCAACGTGACGATCCCTGGAACAGAGAGCGACACCTTGCTATTGCTGCTGGATAACGAGGGCATCGCCTGCTCGACCGGCTCGGCATGTACGGCGGGAGTTCAACGAGCCAGTCATGTTCTTTTAGCCATGGGGCACACCGAACGGACAGCCCGCTCCAGTATCCGCTTCTCACTGGGGGCTACTTCCACTGAGTTCGACGTCGACCAAGCCCTACTCTTTCTTCCTTCAGTTATCGAGCGAGCAAGGATGGCTAACCTTCGATGAAACTCATCGCGGCTATGAGTGGTGGCGTTGACTCGGCTGTTGCCGCTGCGCGGGCACATGACGCGGGCCATGACGTCATCGGAGTCCACCTTGCTCTTTCCTCCAACCCGCAGAAATATCGCTCGGGCGCACGTGGTTGCTGCACAATCGAAGATTCGCATGACGCTCGGCGTGCAGCTGATGTCATCGGGATTCCTTTCTATATCTGGGATATGGCCGAGGAATTTCACGAGGGCGTCGTCGAGAATTTCATCGCCGAATACGCGGCAGGGCGAACCCCAAACCCGTGTCTACGGTGCAACGAGAAGATCAAGTTTGCGGCGGTGTTGGACCGTGCTCGAGCGATGGGCTTTGACGGCGTGGTCACGGGACATTACGCCATCACCCGCGAAGGCGAGATGGGCAAGACTCTGCACCGCGCAGTGGATATTTCCAAGGATCAGTCCTATGTCTTATCTGTTCTAACAATCGAGCAGATCGCTGGCGCCATGTTTCCACTCGGTGACACGACCAAGGTTGATGTGCGCAAGGAAGCCAAGGCTCGTGGTCTCTACGTCGCCAACAAACCTGACAGCCATGACATTTGTTTTGTCCCATCGGGAGACAATGCCAGTTGGCTCCACCAGCGTCTTGGTCGCAAAGTCGGCCCGATTGTCGATCAGGATGGCACGCAGATTGGCGAGCACAAGGGCGCCTACACCTACACGATCGGACAACGAAAAGGCCTCGGGCTCTCCGTTCCCACTGTCGATGGATCTCCTCGCTTTGTTCTCAAAGTCGAGCCAGAAACCAACACAGTTGTCGTAGGTCCACGAGAGGATCTTGCTGTGACCAGGATGACCGGTGAGAAGACTGTGTGGTGCGGACCTGCCGTGGGCCCTGATCGCAACCGCGGATTTGTGCAAGTTCGAGCTCATGGCCAGGCCCTTCCGTGCACCTATTACTACGACAACGATTCCCTCATCGCCGAACTCGACGAGGCCCTACTCGGACTTGCCACCGGTCAGCAAATGGCGATCTACGACGGGGATCGCGTCGTGGGATCAGCGACAATTTGCGAGACCGAGCAGTGACAACAAAGGCGCGGCATCGCATCGCAGAGTTAAGCGAGGCGATTCGCGATCATCAGTTCCGTTATTACGTATTGGACAAGCCCATCATCACCGATGCTGAGTTCGATGCTCTTCTCAAAGAGTTAACGGAGTTAGAGGCCAAATACCCAGAGCTTCGCGAGGCAGATTCACCCACGCAGATTATTGGCGGCGGATTTGCGACGACTTTCCAGCAGTTTGATCACCGCGAGAAGATGATGAGTCTTGACAATGTTTTTGATTTAGACGAATTGGACGCGTGGTTCGATCGGACAGAGAAAGCTGTTTCTGTAAAGCAGTGGCTGTGCGAATTAAAAGTTGATGGCTTGGCAGTCAATTTGCTCTACGAAGATGGTCTTTTGACCCGCGCCCTGACTCGTGGCAATGGTGTTACGGGGGAGGACGTCACGCTTAATGTAAAGACGATCAAGAATCTGCCTCACAAGTTGATCGGCAAGAATGTGCCGGCTGCCATTGAAGTTCGCGGAGAAGTCTTCTTCCCGCTTGCCGCTTTTGCCGAACTTAACGCCTCGCTGGAAGAATCGGGGAAGCCGCTTTTCGCAAACCCCCGCAACGCGGCGGCCGGCTCGTTGAGACAGAAAGATCCACGAGTCACCGCCGAGCGGCCCTTAAGTGTCGTGGTGCACGGCGTCGGCGCAGTTGAAGGAACCACATTCGATTCGCAAAGCGGTGCATATGAAACATTGAAAGAGTGGGGCCTACCGGTCAGCGAGAGATATCGGGTCCTGGCCAAGAAATCTGAGGTCCTTGGATACATCAAGAATTATGGCGAGCATCGCCACGATCTTGAACATGAGATCGATGGCGTAGTCCTAAAGGTCAACTTATTCGAACAGCAGCAAGAACTTGGCTTCACATCACGTGCGCCCAAATGGGCCATCGCCTACAAGTACCCTCCAGAGGAAGTTGTCACCCGGCTTCTCGACATAAAAGTGAGTGTGGGGCGCACCGGGCGCGTCACTCCTTTCGCATTTATGGAACCGGTCAAGGTTGCGGGCTCCACCGTCACCAACGCAACCCTTCACAATTCGCAGGAAGTGGAACGCAAAGGTGTGCTCATCGGAGACTGGGTCGTCATAAGAAAAGCGGGGGATGTCATTCCCGAGGTGCTCGGCCCGGTGGTTGAGCGGCGCACCGGGAGAGAGAAGCCGTTTCTGATGCCCACCAACTGTCCGGAATGCGGAAGCGAACTTAGAGCTATGTCAGAGGGCGACATCGATATCCGCTGCCCAAATACGCAATATTGCCCTGCGCAATTGCGCGAGCGAATTTTCTACATTGGCTCGCGTGCTGCGCTAGACGTTGACGTCCTCGGCTATGAGGCTGCTCAAGCGCTTCTTGTCGACCAGATCATTTCCGATGAGTCCGACCTCTTTGCCCTTGACGAGGAGAAATTGTCGGAGTCATCCTTCTTCCGCAAAAAGGATGGGACTCCTGCGGCTAACGTTGCCAAACTCCTTGCGGCGTTAGAGGAGGCGAAGTCGCGTCCTCTATGGCGAGTGCTCGTCGCACTTTCTATTCGCCATGTCGGACCGACCGCGGCGCAAGCGTTGGCCAACGCCTTTGGAAGTATGGAGGCGATAGAAAGTGCAACGCCCTCGCAGCTCGCCGAAGTAGAAGGTGTGGGGTCGACAATCGCAGAATCCATTGTCGAATGGTTCGAGCAAGATTGGCACCGAGCGATTATTGAGAAATGGCGAAAAGCCGGTGTCGAAATGGTTAACCAGAAAACCGCAACGCTTCCGCAGACATTGGCAGGGCTGACCATCGTTGTGACCGGGGGCCTGGAATCCTTTACCCGCGACGAGATCGCCGAAGTAATCGCGGCACATGGCGGCAAGGCATCCAGTTCGGTCTCAGGAAAAACCAGCTACGTCCTCGTGGGATCAGACCCGGGCTCCAAATTGGCAAAGGCCCAGGAGTTAGGAGTGCCGATCATCGACGAAGCGGCCTTCAAGAGTTTGTTGGGTGGCAAATAAATGACACCCTCCGATAGGCTTGCAGCATGATCTCATTAGCCGGCGAAGTCGTTCGCAAACTCCCTGCGCCTCCCATTTTCTTTGGTCTTTTCGCCTTTGGGACACTTTCAGTTCTCCTGTATCTCGTTCTTCGACTCGACCGGGATTAATTGACCAGTCCGACGCGCATAGGTCTCTATGGCGGGACATTTGATCCGATCCATCAGGGCCATCTTCATCTGATCCAACAACTATTTGCTCGGGATCTCGTCGATGAATTAATCGTGGTTCCCACGGGGGAGCCGTGGTTGCGAGATCGCGCCCCATTGGCTGCAGGCGAGGATCGTCTTGCGATGGTGCAACTGGCTATTAAGGAATTGCCCGAAAGCATCCGCCCGCATGTGTGGGTTAGCGACGTCGAGGTGCGCAGATCCGGTCCCACCTACACCGTCGACACAGTCGAGGAACTCAAGCCGTTTCGACCGGAGGCGCAGTGGAAGTTGATTCTCGGGTCCGATGCCTATGCCGGCATCGAGCAGTGGCATCGAAGCAAGGAGTTGCAGGAACTCATCGACATTCTTGTCATCGCGCGAGACGGTGAGGGGCTAGATATTGAAGCCCTGCCGATCTCGGCCTCTCAGATCCGTGAGCGAATCCAGGCGCATGAAAGCGAGATAAAGTATCTTCCAGAATCGGTCTGGGCGTATATCAAAGAAAGAAACCTCTATGCCAGCAAGTAAAGAAGCAATCGCGATCACTCAGATTGCAGCTCATGCCGTGATAGACAAACTCGGCCACGACCTTGTAGCAATCGACATGTCGGACCAGTTGGTTCTCTGCGAAGTTTTTCTTATTGCCAGTGGACAGAACACCCCGCAGATTAATTCGATTGCCGATGAGGTGGAGCGCAAACTGCATGAGGCCGGTCAGAAGCCCGCGCGACGCGAAAATGGACCTGAGTGGATCTTGATCGATTACACCGATTTAGTCGTGCACATTCAAACCGATGAATTGCGCCGTTACTACATGCTCGATCGTCTCTGGAATGACTGCCCGACAATTCCTCTTGATGCAGTGCGGGACGCAAAGAACCGTGCTTAAGGGAAATCGCGTTGTCCTATGGCGACATGGTCAAACGGACTGGAATATAGCCAATCGCTTTCAAGGACATTCTGATATTCCGCTCAACGATGTCGGCATCTACCAAGCACAACATGCCGCGCGGCTACTTGCTGACATGGAGCCGACGGCAATCATTTCCAGCGACCTTCAAAGGGCCAAAGCAACTGCCTTGGAACTTGCGGCACTGGTCGACCTTCCCGTCACATTTGATCCCGATCTTCGCGAAATAAACGGCGGTAAATGGGAAGGCAGAACTGGAAAAGAAAATCGTGCGGCGGATTTTGCAAACTTCGTCCGTTGGATTGACGGGGACAACGACCCGGCAGGTGAAACGGGAGAGCGACGCACAGAGGTTGCAGAGAGAGTGGTTTCTGCGATCAAGAGGGCACTGGGCTCTGAGGAAACCGGTCAGACCTTGGTTGTTGCAACTCACGGCGGTGCCGCCCGCTGCGTTCTAGGACATATGCTCGAACTGCCACTGCCGCACTGGGGTGCAATTGGTGGCCTTTCCAATGCTGCATGGTCAGTTCTCCAGAGAAACCCTCGCGGCTGGCACCTTGTTGAACACAACGCAGGGACTATCCCTGAGCCCATATACGGCGAAGAAAGTGGCGCCGAACCCGATGTCAACCGATAGCCGCGGTCTTCAGTTGGTCAATTCCATGTCTAGGTCGAACCTGCGATAAGGTCTCACCCGTACGAAATCCGAAGTATTCGGGGCTGTGGCGCAGCTGGTAGCGCACCTGCATGGCATGCAGGGGGTCAGGGGTTCAAATCCCCTCAGCTCCACTTTTGGCCGAATCGATATAGGAAGCCACGTTCCTTTTTTGTTCCTTCAGCGCTCGTAACTTTTGGCGCTGTCAGTCCTGAGGTGCAGTATGTGAACCCAACCACTATTGGGGTCTGTTGCGGTGATTGGATCGGCGCATCACAATCGGGCAGGTCGCTTCAAGGGTGGTGGAACCAATGGTTTCAAGAAGAATAATTTGGCCCTCGCTACAGTTGGGTGCCAAAACTATATTTTAGATAAGGTGGATTGACTGATGGCTCATGAAAATCACGAGAAGACATACAAGATCTACGTTAACGGTGTTGAGAAGACGATTGACCACGACGTTTTAAGTTACGACGAAGTGGTTCGCCTCTTCATTGCGACTCCGGTCGAAGGAACGATTTACGCGGTGAGTTTTGATCACGCCAGGGAGCCGAAGGAAGGCGAATTGGTTGCTGGTCAGTCCGTGACGATCAAGCAGAACACCGAGTTCGACGTCGATGACACTGGTAGATCGTAGCCCCGACCTCTTCCGGTTAATCGAAGAGGATTATGACGTCGAGATTCGCGATGGAAATCTTCTCGTTCACCATGTCCCATACGTGAATAATTCTGATCAGGTGGCTTACTGCATTTTGGTGTCTGAATTGTCAACCAACGGAGAGCAGACAATTACACCCGGACGACATGAGGTTTGGGTCATGGGTGAAATTCCTCATGATCATCAGGGCAACAAGATCACGATTATCGCCGACGAAGAGCGGCACGATTATGGCGATGGGCTCATTGCGTCATGTCGACTGTCTGGCAAACCCGGGGGTCAACCACCGCGGGACTATCACCAGAAAATGAGCAATTACGTGACAATCCTTGGGAGCTACGCACGAGCACTAGACCCTTCTGCAACTCACAAGAACTATCCACCTCGTGAAACCTCCGCGGAAGAGTCCGTCTTCTGCTACCACGATGCGGCCTCCAGCCGCGCAGGCTTGAGCGCAATCACAAGCAAACTGAAACTAGGCAAAGTTGCCATTGTTGGCCTCGGGGGAACTGGCTCTTACATTCTCGATCTCGCCGCCAAGACGTCTGTCAGTGAAATTCATTTATTTGATGATGATGTGCTTTATGCGCACAATGCTTTTCGCGCGCCAGGGGCAGCCGCGCTAGACGAGGTGAAAGTGTCGCCGCTCAAAGTGGAATACTTCGCCAAGAAATACTCAGTATTTCGCCGCAACATCGTCCCTCACCCGGTTCGGGTTGCCGCAGAGAACGCAGAAGAATTGCTTGGCATGGACTTCGTGTTCTTAGCCATGGACGCCGGACTAGCGAAGCGAGACATTGTTGAACGACTCATTGCACATGAGATTCCTTTCGTGGATTCCGGCATGGGTGTTAAGAGGCAAGATAATTCACTGCGTGGCATCCTTAGAGTAACGACTGGCATCAAGGATCACTACGATCACCTCGAGCGGCGTATCTCATACGCGGATGTCGATGCAGATGAGTACGACTGGAACATTCAAACTGCTGATCTCAACATGATGAACGCGGCTATGGCGGTTATCAAATGGAAGAAATTGTTCGGCTACTACGTCGATAGCAAAGGCGAATTGAACAGCACGTATACCGTTGTGCGGAACAAGATTGATAACGGGGAGGTCCCCGAGTGAGGAGGTTGTCACTTGATCCGCGTTTTGTGGACACGATTCCTGAGGACCTAGAAGAGGGCAACCTTTACATATCAGTCCGGTTTCGTACGGCGACGCACTTATGTGCTTGTGGATGCGGAAACAAAGTTGTTACACCAATACGTCCTGCAAAGTGGAAACTCATCTTTGATGGTGATTCAGTTTCGCTTTCACCTTCAATCGGCAACTGGCAGTTTCCATGCCGATCCCACTACTGGATTGATCAAAGTAAGATTCGGTGGGCGAGGCCTTGGACTGATGAAGAAATTGCCGAGGGTAGAGCAAATGATGTTGAGGACGTGCGCCGTTACTATTCAGAACGACAGTCTGACCGCAATCTAGAAGTCTCACGTGTTAACGCGAGAGGTGAGAAGAGTGGCATCTTCGTGAGAATAAGGCGAAAATTGCGATAGACAAGAGCAGGCCTGTCAGCGTGCCTTGCCAATTGAGTATGCAGCATTCTATAGGCTTCCCTTTTGAGGGGCACAGGACTGATTTATGGACAATCTTGATGAGGACGCGATCAACATCTTTATTGACGGTTCCTCATATTCAAAGCCACGCCAAGGCGGAATGGGTGTCCGCTTCATCGTTATAGACGATGAAGGAAATGAGTTGATTCATGACTGCAAGCCTCAAGGATATAGAGGAGCAAACAATCAGCAGATGGAATTGCAGGCTTGTGTTGAAGCTTTGGATTTTCTGACAAGTAGATACTCACCAATTCATGTCGACAGATATTCGAAGGTCATTATCAATACCGACTCTCGCTATGTTGTTGACAACATTAATAGAGCAAAGTTCGAATGGCCTCGGTCAAAGTGGCATACTCGCGATGGAGCTCCAGTTGTAAACGCCCAGATCTGGAAGGAACTAGTTAGGAAAACCACAAAACTTCGAAAGCGAATTGATTTTCGATGGGTTAAGGGTCATAAGTCGAGCGTACACAACAAGGCAGCGGATAAACTTGCTAAGACTTCGGCAAAGGGAGTTCTCCGGCCTCCTCTCTCCGTTGTCAACGTTCGGCGAAAAAAGACCAATAAGTCTGTTGATCGAGGAAGCGTGAAGCTAACTGGACAGAGACTTACCGTACGAGTCATTACCGATGAGTATCTAAAAGTCCAACGGTCTTATAAGCTCAAGTATGAGGTTATGTCAAAATCTAGCCCTTACTTTGGCAGTGTCGATATCGCTTACTCTGGCCATCTACTTCGCGCTGGACACACATACTACGTTCAAATGAACAATGACTCTAAGAACCCGCGGATATTGAAGGTATTTCGTGAGATTGCAAACTTATCGGCGTAGGTCGGGCAGAGATCTTCTTCCTTAGAAGCCAACGTATTGAAAACCTCGGGGGCCGGACAAGGACTTATGTTTGCATTTGGTTTGACTGTGGCAGATAATCTTTAATTATGGGCACAAGCACGTCGAAGAATAAACCGTGGCTTGGAGTCCTCATAGAGGAAAGTCTAGAAGATCTCACCGTGCTCAAGAAGATAAACATCGTAAAGACCCAGGGTACGCTTTTGGAGAACGAAACTGAGGGACAACAACTGCAGTTCCACAAGATCGAAGTTACGGAATCCGACGTGGAAGATATTTGTCTCGAGGTCAGCCGCGTTATCCGTCCGACCTGGTATTTTCATATCGTGAATGAATCCAAGATGATCGTTGTTTTCCGAGACGAGATCCTGAGGGCTGAGAAATCGGATCCGAAGAGCATTGAACGAATCATTAAGTATGGCACCGCCCATGGAGTCTTTCCTGAACAAATTGAGTTGCATCGTCTCATTGATAACCCATATGACGAGTAGCCGGCTCAAGCCGAACGGCCTGCTATCCCGAAAGGGTGTGGCGAAGTTCGCCTTTCTGATCTTGTTTGTGTACATCCTTCCGGTCGTTCTTCTTCTCGTCGGCATAGTGCCCTTTAGCCAACGTTTCACTGTACTTCTCGTGATGGCGGTCTTTGTCCTGGTGCTCGAACGAGCGCGCGGGCGGGACTGGCGAGAACTGGGTTTTCGGACGGACAATCTGCGGCAGTCGCTTGTGGTAAACGTTGCTGTGATTGTTGTTTTGGGTGCATGCATACTTACAGCTATGGTGCTCGGTGGAGTCAAATCACCAGCAACGACGAGCAGTGCAGCGTTCTATGTGTTCTACGTTCTGATTTCTAGCCCTAGTCAGGAGTTCTTGTTTCGATCCGTAGTGTTCACGGAGATGAATCACATCGGCATCAAGTCCGGTTGGTGGCAGATTCCACTGTCAACAGTTATATACGTATTTCCACATTTGATCTACAAGAATTGGTCCACCATTATCGTCGTGGCATTCATCGGGACACTGTGGGCGTTCATTTATAGGCGATATCCAAACTGGGTCGGAGTGGCGTTGTCTCACGCAGCTCTGGGTGCGCTTTCCATTGTCGCTGGTCTCGTGTAGATAGAAGGGCAAATAGTGTCTCGAATCGGGGAATCGTCGAGCGACGAAGGGTCATCCCAGGGGCCGCGTGGCCTTCACCTGAACTTCGTTGCGATCGTTCTTTCTGTAGTTTCCATCATCCAAGGATTAGCGGTTACGGCGCTGGCGGAATCTCTAAAGCGTATGCACACGATCGTTGAGTGGTCGTTCTACCTGCTGGCATTTGTGGTGGTGATTCGACTCTTTCAAACTTACGTGTCCGCCGCAGTCGATTACGCGGATTGGCAGATTCGGTTCTCAGATGTAGTGTTCGTCTTTCTTCTAGGTCTCGTTCAATATCAAGTGATCGCGTCACTTTCAGAAACGACATTCAAACCCAGCCTCTTTGAAGCATGGTTTTCGGCCATATGCGCCGCCGCCCTCCTGGGTTACGCCAATGCGTATTTGCGGCTTGGAGGTCTGAGTCCGAAGATTCGAACCAAGGAGCGGCGCTTGCAGGTACTTAACTTCGTCGGTGCCTGCGTTTGTCTTCTGCTAGCCCTGCCGATCCTGTGTCGGGGAGCGAATACTGCGCCAGGAGTCGCCATTTTGGCACTTAGCCAAGCAAGTGTAATTATTGCGAACACGTCCTACTCTCTGCGCTCCACACCCATTCGGTGACCTGATCTGCGCCTCCTAGGTCTTGAATTCTTTGCGAACTGCTCCGACACTGCAGCAAAATTGCTCGGCCACACGAGGAGGGACCAAACCCTCGGTACAGAGTCGCTGCCTCCCTCAAGGTTGCCCTCAGTGAATCCGTGAGATCGCATCTGAGCCTTTGCTAAGTGCTCCTGTTGATGAGTAAGTAACAGGGGAGCCGAGCGACAATTTTCTTTAGCGTTTTCGACCATGAGAGTCTCTCATTTGAACCCCGTGGATTCGTAAATAGCGACGCACAGTTCCGGGTGATGTACCAACACGATCCCCGACTTCGGCAAGTGACAGTCCTGATGCGTACAGCCCAACCATCGAATTAATGAGCTCGCTTCCCGGCGGCTGGCACCGCATCGTAACTCCCGCTTTCTTCAGCCGTTCTGAAACCGTGGCGCGGCGGATGCCAAACTCCTCGGCCAACTCGTAGACCGTCGCCCCCTCGTTATAGCGAACAGCCAACTGCTCGACCTGAGGCTCAGTAAGTCGCCTCTGTCGTTGACGCATCGGACCGGTTCGTCCATAATCGAAATTTGTGGCCTCCAAATCTGAGGGCCGATGGCGCTTTTCTAACAGAGTTGACCATTTGTTTGTGTCAGCAGTGGATAGGGCCACTTTCGAAGTTGGATCTAGCACTCAGGCAAGTTCTCCAAATTATCAAGTTCGGTGCTGTCGGGATTGGTTTTGATGTACGGAGTGACCCAGCAGTTGGTCTTGTGACAGTAGGCCGCCTCGACGATTGTTTCCTCATATCCGCCAGCCGCTGTCTTCCACGTGTTTCCTTGATTCATGCTTTCCACTACCTCGCGAATCGAATAGTGAACACTGTCCGCGCATACGCCTTCAATGTGTTTGTGGGATCCGTCTTTGGACAATTCTCGTCTCACGTTCGTAACCCGGTAGGTACCCATTTCGCTTCCTCCAATTGAATGAGTGAGAAGACGGACCGATCGGCGGTCATTTACGGGGCCGACTCACAGACCGAATAGTTGAGTGATATCTAACTTATCGCTACGTACTACGTAAGGGAATGACCAGCAAATGGGTTTACTTCGCGCCAGGCCGGTATTAATCTGTTTTGAGGGCTAGTTCATTCGAACGCCCTAGGTGTTTGGACAGTGTCTTACGGAGAGGAGTTACTGCTGACCACTGCTGGCTAGATTGGAGATGGGATGAATTTCGATCGCAATATCATCACCGAAGCAGATACTGTTCGACTTCGCGCGGTTTCGGCGCCCATGCCTTCGGCGGATGATTATTTAACGAAGTTATTGAAATACCTGCCCTTGGAAGTGTTGGGCGTCTACCTCTTTCTTGCGACACTCATCAAGCAGAACGTGACTGGTAGATCTGAGTTGGACGCATGGCTACTGGGTCTTCTGGTGTTCGCCGTCATTGTCACTTGCCTGTATGACTTTTTCGTACTCCGCGTCAAACGTGCCATTCAAATAATAATGTCGGGCATTGGGATCGCTGTTTACGTCCTTGCATCTGGTGATTGGTTTGCCACGACAAGTTGGTATCACCCTTGGTATGGGACGGCTGCTCTTCCGATCTACGCGCTTTTGATCCAGTTCATCAAACTCGCGCCCCTGCCTTACAAAAGTTAGGTTGCACTAGTAAGTCAGCCTTTGATAACTACCAATGGCTTGAGTCGGACAACTTTCGTGGCAATTCCTGCCAACTCAATGACATCCACGACGTCGTTGACATCTTTGTAGGCATAGGGCGCTTCTTCAGATAGATCACGCACGGCAGCCGATTTGACGATGATGCCTCCATCAGCGAGTTCCTTTTGCAGTTCCCTTCCCAATTGTTTGGCTTTTGCCGCGTGACGAGACATCAACCTGCCGGCACCATGGCAGGCTGAGCCGAATGTCTTCTCCATCGCGTTGGCGGCGCCAACCAAGACGTATGACGATGTTCCCATGCTTCCCGGGATGATCACCGGCTGGCCGATCATCTGATAATCCTCTGGCAGCTCGGTGAAGCCCTTCCCGAAGGCACGGGTAGCACCCTTGCGGTGCACGACAACTTTCATCATCGCGTCGTTCACTTTATGTTCTTCCACCTTGGCGATGTTGTGGGCGACGTCGTAAACAAGCGACAAATCACCTGCACCTACCGTTCGCTTCCATGCCTCGCGGGTGCGGTGGGTGATCATCTGACGATTGGCCCAGGCGAAGTTGGCAGCCGCGGACATGGCGGCGAAATAATGTTGGCCCTCGCGCGAGGAAAACGGCAGACAGGCCAGTTCTCGATCAGGCAATGTGATCCCGAATCCAGGGAGTTCTTGAAGCATGATTTTTATGTAATCGGTCGCGACTTGATGCCCTAACCCGCGAGACCCGGTGTGAATCAATATCGTGATCTGGTCCTGTTTCAATCCGAAGACGCGGGCGGCTTCTTCGTCAAAAATCTTCTCCACAAAACCAACTTCGACGAAATGGTTGCCGGATCCTAAAGTTCCTAACTGGCGGCATCCTCGTTTCTTGGCGAAATCGGAGACGGCCGCGGGGTCTGCCCCTTCCAGTCTGCCGCGGGATTCAGTATGGCTGATATCGGATTGCGTGGCATAACCCCTGCTCAATGTCCATCCAACGCCTTGCGTGAGTACTTCGTCGAGCTCGGCAAAATCGAGTGTCATTTTGGAGCCTTGCCCCGTTCCAGATGGAATGGAGCCAGACAGATCGGAGGCCAGAGCTTCTCGGAATGGCTCAAACTGCGTTCGTACTAAATCGCTTTTGAGCAACCGGACTCCACAATTGATGTCATAGCCAATTCCGCCCGGTGAAATAACGCCATCTGGCCACTGCGTCGCGGCAACTCCGCCGATCGGAAAGCCGTAGCCCTCATGGATGTCAGGCATGGCAAGTGCGACACCGACGATGCCAGGCAATGTGGCAACATCCACTAGTTGTTCAAGGGAACGGTCGCCGAGGATTTCGCTAAGCATCGACTTGCTGGCGAAAAACCGAGCGGGAACTCGCATATCGCTGCGGTAGGAGATGGGGATCTCCCACTCGACAGGACCGATTTGAGTCAGGTTGCTTTCGGCGATCATATGTCCAACACCAGCACGACTTCATAGTTGCCATCTTTGTGAAACTGGATTTGCGCCCCGTGGTATGTCACGGCCTTAATATCCTCATCGAAGGTATCCACACTGACCCCATGAACGCTTGCTATCGCCTTCGTACCGTGTAGATCAAGTTTGATGACGTCGAAGAAGACGGCTTTTTCAATAAAGTTTTTGGCCAGCAGATTGTTCAGGAAATCAACCAGCAGGGCTGTTATGTCGCTCGATGAAACGTCTACGTCCGTCGCGATTGAAGCATCACTTCTCCTCTTGGTGACTCCGTGTTTCATAATCTCGCTTAAACCTTCAACAGCGCCTTTGAATAATTCTTCAAGTGAATTCGCAGTGATTTTGAGCCGCGTATCGGCGGTATGGGGCAGCAGTCGGTGGCGTCTCATGGCTGGCTTCTTTGAATCGGGATCGTCACGACTTGTGAATCGGGGTCGAAATGTCCTTCGGTGCCAAGCGCTTTCGAGAGTCCCAATAGATGCTGGGCTATGTGCGGTGCCCTAGGACCAGCAAGTTGGGCTTGGAAATTTTCGATGATGGTTGGGTGGAGTCGAAGGGCTACAGCTTCTGTTCCATCAAGTTCAAGGACGTAGACAAAGCCTTCGTCATTTGGCTCTTCATCACTTATTGCGTAGTCGTCGATGAAATCGCCGGCCGAGTAGATGATTGGTCTGTTCCCATAAATCTCGATACCTCTTGGCACATGCCCAGAGTGTCCGAAGACCATGTCAGCACCGACATCAATGAGGCCATGAGCCCACGTTGAATATATGGGTTCGACTTCATATCCCCAGTTAGAGCCCCAGTGCGGCGAAACTATGAGGAAGTCGAACTGCGTTTTCGTTTGCTCCACTTTCTTGAGAAGGTTCTGCCACTGCGCGCTGGAAGGGGCGGGCGGCACGAAGTAAATGCCGGTGCGATCATTGGCAGCTGCCCACTCTGGCATTCCGTCTGTGAACGAGAGCAGGCCGACGGTGGCGTTGTCGATTTTCAAGAGGGCCGGGCGCATTGCTTCGTCAATCGAATTGCCTGCGCCGGCGTGGCCGATGTTGGCTTTGTTCAAGATGGACAACATTTCCGATAGTGCAGTGCTTCCGAAGTCGAGGGAGTGGTTGTTGGCCAGGGTCACTGCATCGATTCCAGCGCAGGCCAAGACTTCGATGTTCTTGGCATGGCTGCGAAAGTGAAATGCTTTAGATTCTTCGCGCCAGGGTTTGCCGGAATCGGCGATCACGCACTCCAAGTTGCAGATGGCCAATTCGCATGCCCGCATGACTTCCAGCGTATTTCCCCATACGTAGCAAGGGTCCTCGTGCGACTCAAGGTATTCGTCAACCAACCTGCCCAACATGACGTCTCCGACAAGGGCTACGCGGGCCATGGTTAACCTCTAACTCTCTCCAAGTAAGTATGCACCTTCACGCCAATCGCAAGCAGATATAGGCTCTCCTTTTTCGGAGGTGCACAAAAATGAGCGCAAGAACCAACGCTAAAAATCCGAGAGTCGACGTCTTTTTGAGCAAAGCCGAAGCGTGGCAGAAAGAATTGTCGAAATTGCGAAAGATTGTTCTTGATTGCGAACTCACCGAAGAGTTGAAGTGGGGTCAGCCTTGCTACACCTATGAGGGAGGCAACGTCATTCTAATCCACGGCTTCAAGGAGTACTGCGCGCTTCTATTCATGAAAGGCGCTCTGTTGAAAGATCCCAAAGGCATCTTGATTCAACAGACGAAGAATGTGCAATCTGGGCGCCAGATCCGTTTCACCAACGCACGGGAAATCACCGAGTTGGAGCCGACGCTCAAGGCATACATCCGCGATGCCATCAAAATTGAAAAAGCCGGGCTGAAAATCGAACACAAGGGAACCGCGGAATTTGAAGTTGCCGAGGAATTTCAGAAGAAACTCGATAAGAGCGCGGCGTTGAAGAAGGCGTTCAATGCCCTGACACCGGGTCGACAAAGGGCCTATCTACTTCATTTTTCTGCGCCCAAACAATCCAAGACGCGGGAGTCGAGGGTTGAAAAGTGTGCGCCGCAGATTCTCGAAGGGAAAGGATTGAACGACTAGCACTGCACTCGAGTAGGCCAGACTCGTGATGGACTGGCGTACCAGTATTTGAGCAGTGGGCACGATCTCTACCAACTTGTCTTGATTTCAACACATAATTAGGTATGAGATTGTTCGAGGCCGTCATGCTCGTTCTTGTCGGGATGATCGCCGGGACAATGAATTCCATTATCGGTTCTGGCGGCCTCGTTACCTTCCCAGCACTTCTTGCCTTTGGCTACTCGCCACTCGTCGCAAACATGACCAACAATATGGGGGTTCTTCCAGGAGCACTCAGTGCGGCGTATGCATACCGTCGCGAATTGCAGACTCAATGGTCTCGGATTATGCGGCTTGCAGCATTGTCGCTCGTAGGTGGATTTGGGGGAGCCATCCTTCTCCTTGTCCTTCCCGCGGCTGCGTTCAAGAGAATCGTGCCCATTCTCATTGCCCTTGCCCTTGTGTTGATAATTCTCCAACCTCGGCTGCAGAAGCGGATTGCGCAACGGGACACAACTCATCGCCGACATATCATCACGCGCGACGGCGGCCTCTTTCTCACTGGCGTTTACGGTGGCTACTTCGGTGCGGCACAGGGAATACTTCTGATGTCGATCCTCGGTGCGGTCATTGATGAGTCAATACAGAAACTCAACTCGATCAAGATCATGCTGGCTGTGTGCACTAACACCGCCGCGGCGATCGTATTCATTTTTCGCGGGGGCGTAGCGTGGCAAGCCGCCGGTGCAATCGCAGTCGGGTCAATCGTCGGAGGCCAGATCGGGGCCCATATTGGCCGTCGACTGCCCACTCCCATTTATCGAGGCTTCATCGTGCTCGTTGGCCTTATTGCCATCGCCAAGTTGTTGAGTTCGTAGCCACCGCTACCTGCGAATGATCCGCAGGTAAATCACTTATAGCCAATCTCACAGTGCTTTCTAAGTCGATTTGCCATTCCTGGGAATAATTGAAGTTTCAATCATGTTATAGTCGGCAAGTAGTTGAATATTCAACTAATGAAGGTTCAACTAAATATCGACCCCGACTTCCTTAAGGAGCAAGGCAATGACCACAGCAACAGTTGGTTCCCTCACAGGCACCTACACAATCGACCCAACCCACAGCCAGATCGGCTTCGGAGCACGCCACGCCATGGTCACCAAGGTCCGTGGCCAGTTCAACGAATTTTCCGGCACCGGCTTCTTCAACGCTGAAAACCCTGCCGAATCGACAATCGAAGTGACCATCCAGGCCAAGAGCATCAACACCAACAATGCTGACCGCGACGCCCACCTTCGCAGCAATGACTTCTTCTCCATGGACGAGTTCCCACTGATCACCTTCGTATCAACCGCCTTCTCCAAGGCTGATGCCGAGAGCTACTCAGTCACGGGCGACCTCACCATCAAGGGTGTATCCAAGTCCATCACTTTCGACCTTGAATACACCGGCACTGCCGTCGATCCATGGGGCAACACCCGCGTGGGCTTTGAAGGCAAGACGACCGTCAACCGCAAGGATTGGGGCATCAACTTCAATGCTGCACTAGAAGCTGGCGGAGTTCTCGTCGGCGAGAAGATCAGCCTTGAGTTCGAAATCTCAGCAATTCGTAGCGGGGACGCTGCTTAAGCGCTAGTCGCTTAGTAAGTAGAAAGAGGATCGGGCCC
>CAYXIS010000026.1:0-20275 GCA_964465545.1 uncultured Bifidobacterium sp.
AGACTCGCAAGTAAGCGCAAATACTGCGCTTTAGGGGAAAGAAGCGTTGTTTCGGGTGAATCAACAAGGCCAATCTTACCGTGGATTCAGATTGTGGATTACCACGGTCGATTTGTCGCAGGCCACCCCGAGAATGACCCGTGGAAAATCAAAGCAAAACCTCCCATTTGCCAAGGTCTAGATTTCGGTCTAAATTTGGCGCCAGATGAAAGGAGGAGAAAATGGATCGAATAATGACTGAACTGACTACAACGATTTCTGAGTTCAAGAAGAACCCAAATGCTGCTGTTAAGAAGGCCAAGCAAAAGCCTTTTGCCGTACTCACCAACAACAAGCCCACGTTCTATGTAATGTCGCCGGAACTCTTTGATGAAATCGAAGAAATACTCTGGGAAATCAGGATCACGCCGCTTTTAAAGAAGCGCCTTGCCAGTAAGAAGCCACACATCGAAGTTAAATTTGAAGACTTGATGGATATGTGAACGCCATGTACAGGATCAGATTTACAGATGAGGCAGCAAAGGACTGGCGCAAGCTCGATAACAGCATTAAGGCTGAACTTATGAAAAATTTGCAGTCGCGTCTAGAAAATCCGGCGATCGAGAGCGCTCGACTAAAAGGGGCTCTTGGAGATTGCTACAAAGTCAAGGCTCCGGTAACTGGATACCGATTGGTTTATCGCATCGTAGAAGACGTTCTGGTAATTCTCGTACTGGCGGTTGGAAAGCGCCAAGATTCCAAGGCCTATGAATTAGCGACTAGGCGCTTGAATTAGTTTAAAGGGGTACTTGATTAGGCCGAACGCGTTGAGGGTTCAAGAATTGACCCTTGATGTTTATGGTTATTTGAGACATCGATCATGCTATGGCGGCTAAAATCCAAGAGTGAAAACGCCAGCAGTTCCAGCCATCAATACCGTGGCCAAGCGAATTGTTGGGAGGCGAGACTCGGTTCTTGCCCGCAAGAACATCAGAGAATCCCTCGTATCTGTGGCCGGACTCATCGGCTGCCCGGTTCGCGACAACGACGGACGCGATCTCGGAAAGCTCGTCGATGTTGTTGTCCGACATGGTGAGGAGACATACCCGGCAGTATCTGGGCTGATTGTGAAGATCGGCGGCCGCACATCTTTTATCGACGGGGCAAGAATTTCCAAATTAACAAGGGATGAGATACGACTTTCCTCTACGAAGATAAATTTGAAGGAATACACAAGGCGCCCCGGAGAGTCGCTCCTTGATGCAGATGTCATCGACCACCAGATCGTTGACGTGAATGGCCTTCGCGTTGTGCGATCTGCCGATCTCTATCTCGCGCCACTGGATAAGGAGATCCGACTCGTCGGAGTGGACGTTTCCTTTACCTCATTCCTCCGCCGGATATTTCCTGGAACGTTGCGCCGTCGCGCAACTCCTGATCGCGTCGTGGACTGGGCAACAGTTGCCTCCCTTACTGACAGTGGAGGTCCGGTCCGCACAGCAGGTCCGCGTTCTGCGCTCGCGCAGTTGCGCCCGGCCGACTTGGCAGACTTGATCGAAGACTTAGTGGGACGCGAACAAGGCGCATTGATTGAACTGTTGGATCCGAACTTGGCTGCCGACGTGTTGGAAGAAATGGAAGACGACGACCTTCAGGGTTTGTTACGCGGTCTACCAGCAGAACGCGCGGCCGAGTTGCTCACATTGATGGAACCCGATGAGAGCGCAGAAGTCTTGCGTGATCTAGATGATGAACACCGCGAGAGCATCCTTGATGCCATGGCACCTGATGCTGCGAAGACACTTCGATTGTTGGTGACCTTCGACGAGGCGCTCGCAGGCGGTGTGATGACAACGCACTCGGTAATTTGTAGGGAAACCGACACGGTCGCCTATGCGCTCTCGCTTCTGGTCAAGCATAAGGAACGGGATATTTCCGACGGAGTTGTGGTGGTGGATTCCAAAGGCAGATTGCTCGACCACATCCAAATGATTGAACTCGTTTCGGCAAAGCCAGCGGCTGCACTTTTGGATTTCATTGGTCCGCCTCTGCCTACCGCGGTGCACATCGACACGCCTCTGGATGAAGTAATTGAGGAATTCTCCAACAACCGAGGTTCTTCAATCATTGTTATTGATTCGGCGAACAAACCCGTCGGGCGCATCATGGCGGATGACTTGGTTGACGCACTTGTGGCACGCTCTGGAAAACGTGGATTTGCCCAAGGAAGCGGCGCTCTTACATGACCGAGAAGAAAGTGGCCACTGCAAAGAAGTCGGCCAAGAGCGTCAAGGTGCCGCCAATCTCCCATCGGAAGATTCGCGTTGCAGCGCTGCTTGCTGTGATGGGACCCGGCGTCATTGCTGGCCTCTCCGATGATGATCCAGCAGGCATCACCACCTATTCGCAACTGGGCGCTAAATATGGATATCGGTTGTTATGGGTTTTGGTTCTCTCAACTTTTGCCTTGATACTTTTCCAAGATCTTGGTTCACGAATTGGCGTTGTAACGCGCCAAGGTCTCATCGGCTTGGTTCGACAGAAGTACGGCGCGCGATCTGGTGTGTTCAGCGCATCTTCCTTGATTCTTGCAAACATCGGAACAATGACTGCGGAGTTTGCAGGTATTGCAGCAGCAGGTCAACTCTTTGGTCTATCGAAATTTATTTCCGTACCTATCGCGGCCTTGCTCGTGACATTTCTTGTCCTGCGGGGATCATTTGGCCGGGTCGAGAAAGTCTTCTTCATCCTGTCGGCGGTATTTCTTTCGTATGTGTTGGCAGGAATACTCGCCCATCCAGATTGGGGCAAAGCCTTCCATGGCATGGTCGTGCCGACAATGCCGTTTACCAAGGACGCCATATTCATCGCGACTGCAACCCTTGGAACAACACTTGCACCATGGGGTCTTGCATTCATTCAGTCGTACGCAGTTGATAAACGATTGACTCGCGATGATCTTCGACTTCTGAGGGTTGACGTTTGGACTGGTTCGCTTTTGACAGGGGTGATTGGTTTCTTCGTGGTTGTCACTTGCGCTGCGACACTTAATCGTGAAGGTGTGTTCAACATTACCGACGCATCGCAAGCAGCGATTGCTTTGAAGCCCCTTGCTGGAACATTGGCGAAGGATCTGTTCGCAATAGGACTTGTCGGTGCGGCATTGCTCGCCGCCTCGATCTTGCCGTTATCGACTGCCTACTCAGTCAGCGACCTCACGGGCAGGCCTGCCGCCCTCGATGACGGTTATGCAGAGGCGCCGCTGTTCTACGGAACATTCGCCGCAATCACTGTTATTAGCGCCGTACTCGTTCTTCTTCCTGGCGCCCCGCTCATCACCATCTTGCTCTGGACGCAGGTGCTCAATGCGATATTGCTTCTTCCGCTGCTGTGCTACATGTTTGGAATTTCGCGGGACAGGCGACTGATGGGCGAGTACCGCTCGGGCAAGCGGATGCAGAGTCTCTATGTTCTAATTATCGGAATGGTTGCCATCTGCATCGGCAGCATGATCTGGTTTACCTTCCATTGATTCCTCCGCCTCTCTAGCCAGAGCTGCGAAATCCGGTCTTGGAATCTTGGGCACATCACCTTTCATCAATCGGCGCCACAAGTAAATTGCTAAGCCGCCAAAGAATGGCCACTCGAAGGTGTATACCCATGCGCGCCAGTTTCCTTGCTCGGCCCGTCCGAATTCGAACCATCCGGCCCAGAGGCAGAATGGAACAGAGACGAGCATGAAGATCGTGAACCATTTCTTTTGCTTCTGGGTCACGTGCGTTGATTGGACCTCATGGATCCACGCGGGCTCGTCGGTCTCGAAATCTTTCATGTGCTGCTTGCCATTTCTTCATCGACCCGCTCTTCATCGGCGATCTGGGAAGCTAGTTCCTCGCTCTTGATCCAGTGGTAGACCGCGAAGGACATCCACACCGTATCGACAATCATTCCGCCAGACCACATGATCGAGCCGCCGCGGCGCTGATCTAGTAGTTCGAACATTCCGTCGTAGATAGATTTTGGGGCGATGTAGATGAAGAATCCAGTCAAGGTCTCGGGCACCATCATGAGGAAAAGGGCAATAACCGACATCGCGGGCGAGATGACCCGTCCTGTGAGATTTCGATCTAGAAGGTTGAAATAGAAGAAGTATGCAACTGCCACATAGACGGGTATTTCCACGTAGGAATGAATCCACGGGTTATTCATGATTAATTGGTGAGGGCCGGGCAGATGTACCCCGATCATGACTCCGGCGTAGAGCACCCAGCTGAGTAGTGGGTTGGTGAGTGTTCGAAATATGGCGTTTTTTGGGTGGAAATTCGTGGGCGTGCCAAGGACTAGCAGTGGACCGCTGATCATCATGAGCGTGACGTGCTGGACCATATGACACCAGAAAAGCGTGGTCGAATGGGCTCCAAACGGAGTGCAGACGGCGAAGGCGATCGTGGCCAGGCCCGATAGAAAGAAGCGCCGCTGCCTACGAGTCGAATCAGGCCCCAGAGTCCGCGATAGATACAAGTATTCGATAGTCACGAGGGCAAGGCAGATCTGAGGAACCAGTTGCCAGCTGGCCCAGAAACTTCTCGTGCTCTCCATTGCCATGTGGTGGGAGAGTAGCCTCGCCGCGCGATTGGGGATAGGGCGGTCGGAGCCTTTCGAATTCGCGCTGAAAGTCCCCAGAAAGTCCCCAGAAAGTACTTGGAATGTGGCGCTTTACCCCTTACCCTCATGCCACTGGGCTTGTGACTGTCCTCACATTCTCTCGATGTGAGGCGACGAGGGGGTAGGGATGAACAAACGTTTGTTGGGGGCTTTAGGCACGGTGATTCTTGGCGCGGCGGTGATTGCCGGTATTGGGACATACGTCGCATCTGCCAAGAATGACTCTCGCGTATTGGTGGCTACGCCGGCGGGGACGATGGATACACCGCAGGGCAATCTGCCCCACTACACACTTGAGATGGCTTCATATCCAGACAGCATGGCTGGTAGTCATGGCGCAAGTGGTGGCCCTCATCCTGGCTGGGTTACGTACGGTCCGGTGACCAATTTTCAAGTGCCTGCTCACTCGGTCATCACCGTGACGATCAAGCAGTATGACGGCGGTGAACGAATCACAAATGATTTCTTTGCGAGTGTTCACGGGACAATAGATGGAACCGCGACCGTGAATGGTGCGCAGGTTAAGAAGGTTGATGCCGATACCGTGGGACACACCTTCACGCTTCATGGTTTAGCAGATGCCAAATCTCAACTCTTCGTAAGTGTTCCTCTTCCTGCAGTGCCGGATGAAGAGGTCCCTGACTCGGGATACACAAAGACTCCGGTCACTGTCACGTTTTCCTTCATTACTGGCGATGCCGGAAAATACGTTTGGAATTGTGAGTTTCCATGCGGTGATGGAACAACGGCTCGATTTGGTGGCGCAATGTCAACGCAGGGCTACATGTCCGGCGACTTCACTGTAGTGAATGCATAAGGGGGCGGAGAATCACATGTCCG
This sequence comes from uncultured Bifidobacterium sp., assembly GCA_964465545.1. Taxonomy (GTDB): domain Bacteria; phylum Actinomycetota; class Actinomycetes; order Nanopelagicales; family Nanopelagicaceae; genus QYPT01. Next base: position 5,485 of record CAYXIS010000026.1, read on the forward strand.
ATCTAGAAACTCAGAAGCGCCCCTCAGTCTTTGAGCGCAAAGATGTGAAGCAAACGGTGTTCCTATGGATTATCTTCACGGCCATCATTGGATACGTCGTCTCTGAAATACAGGCTCGATCCATGGGCGTATCCGCTTCGGAGACCATGTCGACGACCATTCACATGATGCGAGTCTTCACGTGGGTTGCGGCACCCATTGCAGCACTCGTTGCAGCAATGGCGACGACCACTTTGATTTCCAAGCCTCACTTTGGTGACACCCCACCGGAAGAGGCAGATCATCAGATTCGCAACAGTCCAAGGCTTGCTGCGACGTGGATGGTCGTTTCATCAGTGCTCTGCCTCTTCGCAGTTGTATGGGGCACGGTTGTCTTGCAGAAAGACAACGCCGCTCTTCTTGATGCGAATGCAATGAACGTCAACGTCACTGGGCAGCAGTGGGCTTGGAACTTCGATTACGTTGACAATGGTCTCGCACGAAGTGATGAGCTCTACTTACCCGTCAATAAACCAGTTGTATTCCATGTCACCAGCAAGGACGTGATACATGGATTCTGGATAGTGCAGATGGGTGTCAAGGTTGATGCAAATCCCGGTTACACCACCGAGGCGTCGGTCACCCCGGACAAGATCGGGATGTACGACCTTCGTTGCGCAGAACTCTGCGGTCTGTACCACGCATTCATGCAGACGAAAGTCCATGTTGTAAGCCAGGCTGATTACGACGCTTGGATCAGTAGCAAGGGAGGTCAAGCCTGATGACAACGATTATGGACCATCCAGCTTCGGCCCAAGGGCACCCAGTCCCAAAGAAGGCTCTCATCGAGAGGCTTAACATCTTCACGGCATTTGCGCTAGGCATCATCGGAGCGATTCTCTTCTGGTACCTAGGAAAAGCGATTCTTCCTGCAAATACCGAGGGGTCTTACATCAAGACGAATCAAGATCAGTACGTGCTGTTATCGATGATCGGATGGTTCTTCGGTTTCATGATCGGTATTGGTGCGTTGATTGGACCTTTCCGATGGCTTCTAGGTAGGGACCTAAACCACGATGAGCACATGTTCTATGCCGGCAAAGACCAGGGCATCAAGCGGTATTTCCGTTACACAACCGATCACAAGGTCGTAGGCATCCAGTACTTGGTACTGACGATGATTATCTTCTTTGTTGGTGGCGTCTTGGCAATGTTGATCCGTACCAACTTGGGCCACGCGGGTGGCGGTTGGCTGCAACCCCAGACGTACAACGCAGTTGTCGGCACTCACGGCATCATCATGATCGTCGGAACAATCATCATGGTGACGGGTCCTTTTGGTAACTTCATAATGCCGATAATGATCGGTGCGCGCGACATGGCCTTCCCCCGACTTAATGCTTTGAGTTTCTGGCTTATCGTCGCCGCGGTTCCACCTATCCTTTCCAGCTTCTTCCTTGGTGGTATTTCGACTGGTTGGGTTGCGTACAACCCGCTTGCGTCGCAAGCACCTCCAGGGATGGACGGCTACATCATGTTCATCTGCATCTTCGCTCTTTCGACAATGGTCGCTGGCGCGAACATCACCACAACCGTCGTCAAGATGCGGGCAAAGGGCATGACCTGGAATCGCACGCCTATCTTTATCTACGGTGTTGTGGCATCGGTTGCACTCGCTCTTCCGGCATTCCCAGTCTTCTTTCTCTCGCAGGTTATGTCGGCGATGGATCGAGCCACGGGATCAACTTTCTACGACACTCGTGGCGGTGGAAGCGGCTGGCTCTATGAGAACCTCTTCTGGCTCATGGGGCACCCTGAGGTTTATGTGATCTTGATTCCTGCCGTCGCGGCATTGATGGAGATGGCGCCAGTCTTTACGCGGCGACCGCTCTTTAGTTTCAACTTGGCGATCATGGGAATTGCGGGAATATCTGGTCTTAGCATTCTCGTCTGGTCCCACCACATGTACACGACCGGCTGGGCGCCGCTTCTCAACGGCCCGTTCATGTTGACCACCGAGTTGATCTCGATTCCAACTGGTCTGTTGTTCCTCGTTCTCATTGGAACTCTCTGGCGCGGTCGACTCTGGATGACGATGCCTACCGCATCGATTTACGCACTTTTGTGGAACTTCATGATCGGCGGCATTACCGGCATCTATCTGTCGGACGTGCCAGTTGACGGCGCCCTCCATGGCTCGATGTTCGTCACCGCTCACTTCCATTACACCTTGATGGGCGCAGGCCTTACTGGTGCCACGGCCTCACTTGTGTACTGGTTCCCGAAGATGACCGGGCGAATGTTCGATAAGACTCTGAGTTGGATCGGCTTCTGGTTCGTCCAGATCGGTTTCAATATCGCATTCATCGGAATGTTCCTCGTTGGTCTTGCGGGCCAGCCTCGCCGCGTGGATGCCTACGCGGCCCTGTTCGACAATGGCAACATGGTCACCACTGGCGGTGCCTACTTGATCATGGCAGGCATGTTGGTTCTGCTTTACGGGGTTATCTCTTCCTGGCGAAGTGGCGTGAAGGCACCCATGAACCCATGGTTTGCCAAGACTTTGGAGTGGAGTGTTCCAAACCCGGTTCCTCTTGAAAACTTTGACGTCTTGCCTGTTGTGACATCGGATGCATACGGTTATGGAAAGGCGAAGTCATGAGCGTTGAAACCCACGCACCTTCTCACTACGAAAATCCGGATGTGGTCGGATCGCGCAACCGATTAGGCGTCATCTTGATACTTGTTGCAGATATTTCGTTTGCTCTCGGCGTTCTTTTCGTCTACTTCTACCTAAAGGGTCAGAACGTCAACGATATGTGGTTGCCAAAGGCAAGCGGTTCCCAAGCCGCGACAGTTCCTGTTTCAAGCGTGGGTGCTTGGTATGTCACCGCCATCGCGGCTCTTGGATTGGTGTTCCACCGATACGCGTTAGCAGGCGCGAAGGTTAAGAATCAGACCCAGTTGGTCATGGGATCTGGTCTTGCATTCCTTGCAAGCTTGGGCTCACTTATCTATCAGGTTATTCTGATGAACAACGCCAACTTCACGATCACAATGGGTGCATATGCATCCTGCTACTACTTGATCGCTGGTTTGAACGTCGTCCACCTTGTGTTGACAGTCTTTATCTCACTTGGAAACTGGAATCGCTCGCGCCTTGGAATCTACGTGTCAGATCATTGGCACGTCGAAATCGTCAACGTCTGGTGGATCTGGATGACGGTGTCTTCTTTGCTCGGAGCATTTGCACTCTCGTTTACCTAACTGCAGGTATTTAGTCTGCAAGGCTAACTTTCACTTGGCTATTGTTGCAGGGTGAAAGATAGAACATGGCTTGCCCCATACATTGCCCTGGGCACTGTGTGGGGCTGCTCCTTCATCTTTATCAAGTTAGGACTTGAGTTTCTAACGCCAGTCGGAGTCGCATTCGGGCGCACATTCCTTGGCGCCCTGGCACTTTTGGTTATCTCCTTGATTAAGAAAATTTCTCTTCCGAAGGATAGAAAGGTCTGGGCACATCTGTGGGTAGTTTCAATGCTGCTCAATGTCGTTCCCGGTGTCCTTTTTGCCGTGGCAGAAACGAGGGTCACATCCATATTGGCGGGGATCATTAATGCCGTCACTCCACTGATGACCTTGCTTGTGATGATGACGCTCTTTCGTGAAGAGAAGCCGAAGAGATATCAGGTGGCGGGTCTGCTCATTGGTTTTGTCGGAGTCTTGACGGTTCTCGGGGCGTGGCGAGGGCTGGGAGCCAATCCCCTTCCGGCGATCCTTGCTCTCCTTGCAGCAGTCGCCTGTTATGGATTCTCATTCCCCTACTCTCGAAGATACGTCCTGCCTCGCAAGTTGCGACCCGAAGCGCTCGCCACGACTCAAGTAACGTTAGCGGCAGTTACCCTCCTGCCGTTCTTTCTTATTGATGGAGTTTCCAGATACCAATTCAGGATCGGCCCGGTTGCGGCGATGCTGGCACTAGGGATTCTTGGTACAGGCTATGCATACATCTGGAATTTCCAAATCCTCGCGGCGGCGGGTAGTGCAATTGCAAGTTCAGTCACCTATGTAACGCCGGTTGTTGCTGTGATTGTGGGAGTTCTCTTTCTTAGCGAGCCTGTAACTTGGAACGAGCCAGTCGGAGGGGTAATTGTTCTTCTTGGTGCTGCAATAAGCCAAGGGCGAATCAAGGTCAATCGAGTTTGAAAGCCTCGCGAATCGGACCTAGTTCAATGCCGGCCTTGGTGTGGTCGGAATCTTCTCCGCGCATGAGTTGTGCCGCGTGTGCCCTGTCGTGCCAGCGCTCTTCTATCCTTCCATAGCGCCAGAGTGCAAGGGCCACAATCCACACTACTGCGAAGAGTCCAACAATGATGTATCCAGCAGAATTCAAATTGAATGACGCGGCGTAATCCCAGAAGCCACCTGTGAGGTTGAGCTGCTCTGTAATTACTTGCAAAATTTCTAGGCCGCCGACAAATAGTGCAACGGAAACTGAAAGACCTGTGATGACGATGTTGTAGTAGACCTTGCGAACGGGTTTGGAGAATGCCCAGCCATATGCGAAGTTCATGAATGATCCGTCGATGGTGTCGAGCAGACTCATTCCAGCTGCGAAGAAAAGTGGCAATGAGAGTATTGCCCACCACGGAAGCCCTGCGATGACAGATGACCCCGCGAGAACCAGAAGCCCGATCTCGGTTGCGGTGTCGAAACCGAGTCCGAAGAGAATCCCGAGCGGGTACATCTTCCAACTTGCATCGATGCGCCTGGCGATCGGACCAAAGAAGCGCATGAGGAGTCCCCGAGAGTTGAGATGCTTCTCGAGTTCCTCTTCGTTGTACATCCCCTTTCGCATGTCTATAAAGACACGAATGATCGAGATAAGAATTATCAAGTTGAGAATGGCGATCAACATCAGGAATGTTCCGCTAATGGTGGTGCCGATCAATCCTGTGTAGTGGTGCAATGAAGAGTTTTTATCTTTAAGTTGAGCGCCCAGAGCCTTGATTCCAAAGTTGAGCAGGATCGCTAATGAAGCGACAACGGAGGAATGACCCAACGAGAAGAAGAATCCGACGGCGAGAGGTCGTTTGCCTTCGCTCATCAATTTTCGAGTCGTATTGTCGATAGCCGAGATATGGTCGGCATCAAATGCGTGACGCATGCCGAGGGTGTAGGCCAATGCGGCCGTTCCCCATCCAAAGAGGGAACCATCGGAGAGTTTGTAGTGACCATGGGTGGCCGCGAACATCAAGACCGCGCCAGCAACGTGTAGAAAGGCGATGAAACTGAACATGGCATAGAGGCGTCGCCATTCATTCGGTGACAGGCGTTGGCGCAGGGAGGTGCCGGGTTTTTGGCTGACGAGAATATTCATCGGCCCTCCCTAGCTAGATGCGAACCGTTTGCAAGAAGAGGGTAAGGGTTGGCACTTACTCACGTCCACTCAAATTCTCGGCCTTTGCGCACTCCGTCCTAAGCGCAGATTCAGGAATGCGCCCCTATTCTAGGCGCAGTCTTGAAGCCCACGAATGATGAATATGTTAGGGAGATGGATGTTTCGCGCTGCCACACGATCACTTGGCGTCTTTGCGACCTTGTCGGCACTGCTCATAGTTGCCCTGCCTGTTGCTTCAGCTACGTCAAAAGCTCCATCCCCGTGCGGGTGGGACAGTACGAGCGGGTGGGTGGCTCGCGAGAATGCCAAGGCTGGTGATGCTGGATGGGATCGAGGCATCCCCATTGAGTATGCGGGCGATTTCGCAGGTAAGGAACTCAAAAGGAGGAAGGGCGGGCCTTTTGCATCCTGGCTAGCGCCCACAATAAGCGGACCAGAAGGTTGGTTCTCCTCGCCAAGTGCCACATGCGATCAGAACGTCGGATTGCACATTTCAGGAAATGGTTCACCGGTCACCATCAAGGTTTTCCGAATGGGTTACTACGGAGGAGCAGGCGCGCGCCTAATTCAAGAAACAACGACAAAACCCATTCCGCACTTCTCAGCAAGTGCGCCGTCAAAAGCCCCAGAGTCGTTGGTGACCGCTGATTGGCCGGTTGCCTGGGATTTCCGGGTCACCAATCAGATGTTGCCGGGCCAATACCTCATTCGACTCGATGACAAGAACGGTGATGCCGATTTCGTCCCAATCATGGTGACGAATCCACAGAGCAAGAGTTCGGTCACCTTCATTTCCTCTGTTCTTACTTGGCAGGCATATAACGAATGGGGCGGCTACTCCCTTTATAAGGGACCCAATCGAACCCGCCGAACACGAGCGATGCTCGTTTCGTTCAACCGCCCGTACGACGGGGACGGCGCCGGTCAGTTTCGCTATATGGAATACCCCATCGTTCGACTTGCCGAAAAATTGGGAATAGACCTGAACTACATTACCGATCTCGAATTGAACAAGAACGTCTCCTCGTTGGAGAACACGAAATCTATTGTCTACGGTGGCCATGGCGAGTACTGGACTACTCAAATGCGTGTGGCCCTGGACTCTGCCGTGGCAAGGGGCACAAATCTCATTTCCTTTGGCGGCAATGCGGGCTACAACAGGCCACGACTTCAATCCGATGATCGCCAACTTGTGATGTGGCGAGGCGCCTCCGATGATCCAAATCGGAAGAATCCGATACTTGCAACCACTCGCTGGCGCAGTTATCCAGTAAGCAATCCAGAGTCGGTGCTTCTAGGAGCGCAGTACGTCGGATTGGGGGTGAACGGCGACTACACAATTGCACATCCCATGCGTTGGCCTTTTTCTGTAATGAAACACCCGGCAGTTTTGCGTGGCGTTGTTGGTCGCGAAGTCGATTCGCCCTTATATGCCATGGGTCCGGCAGTCGAGGATCTCGCGTGGGCAGAAATCAAACTGCATGGTAGGCCCATCACGGCAATGGCCACGTATTACACGAACTCTAAGAACGCCGGGATTCTCGATATCTCAACGAATGGCTGGACCTGTGCAATCGATGACGTCTGCCCGTGGCATCCTGCACATTTTGAACAGACGCAAACGGATGTCCAGCTAGTGACTGAGGAGATTCTTAAAGGAATTGCTAAGGGCCCGCTCGGTACTTGGCGCCCCGCTATTCCGGATATACCCAAGCGAGATAAAGTTCCCGCATTGTAATCTCACTCTAAACGAGAGTTAGCACCTGCCCGAATCATCGTTAGGCATAGGCGATAGATTTGAGCGGCAAGAAAATCACATTGGAGATTGATCATGCACCGCCTAATGCTGGGCAGACTCACACGGTTGAGTCTTGTAACTTTCCTTGGTGTTTCATTCTTGCTAACGCCCTCGGCTTTTGCATTAAGCGGTGTAGCAAAAGCGAGTCCGTGCAAGTGGGATACAAGTCCCGGATGGATCTCGCGAGAGAATGCAAAGGTCGGAAATTCGAATTGGGCAAACGGCATACCGCCTGAGTACAGCGGTGACTACATGTCGAGCGAGAAGGGCGTTACACCTCCTTGGGGAACTGGTACAAAGAAATCAGTTGAAGGTTGGATTGACTCGCCAAGTGGCACATGCGGCGATCAAATCGGACTTCACATTACGGGCAACGGTCGACCGGTAACCGTCAAGATCTATCGGATGGGATATTACGGTGGAGCAGGCGCAAGGCTCGTAACATCCACCACTATCGCCGCAGTTAATGCAGGAACCAAACCATCAATCACCAAGGCGCCGACTTCAACAGTCTCAACAAATTGGCCTGTGGCGTGGTATCTCAAGATCAATCAAGCCACCATTCCAGGACAGTACCTATTGAGGCTTGACGATAAGGGACCTGACTCTTCATTCATTCCTTTGACAATTGTGGATCCGAATATTAGAAGTGCGATCACTTTTGTTTCATCCGTTTTGACCTGGCAGGCCTACAACCAGTGGGGCGGATATTCCCTCTACAAAGGACCGAATATGACCCGTGGAACGCGGGCAACCGTTGTGTCATTCAACCGTCCATATGACGGTGATGGCTCGGGGCAATTTCGGTATATGGAGTATCCGATCCTGAAGATTGCCGAACAGCTTGGTCTTAATATGAACTACATAACCGACCTCGAACTAGATAGCGGTATCGCCTCCCTGAAGGACACAGGGTCACTGCTATTTGGCGGACACAGCGAGTACTGGACGGTCAACATGCGATCGGCCGTACAGAGTGCAGTAGATAGCGGAATCAATTTGGTTTCCCTTGGCGGGAATTCGGCCTACGCACACCCTCGTTTGCAAGCAAACCGAAGAGAGTTGGTCATGTGGCGTTCTTCTGCTGCTGATTCAAACCGGAACGATCCTGTTCTAGCCACAACTGGGTGGCGTCAGTATCCGATTTCGCAACCCGAAGCAAAAATCCTTGGCGCACAGTATGTAGGACTAGGCGTCAGCGCCGATTACACCATCCCTCATCCCGATCGATGGCCATTTACGACCATGACACATCCAGCTGTCCTCAAGAGCATTGTTGGTCGTGAGGTAGATTCGCCCTTGTATTCATTGGGACCTGCGGTAGAAGTATTGGCTGATGCAGCCATCAATTTTCATGGAAAGGCCGTGACGATTATGGCTACCTATTACACCAACGCGAAGAACGCTGGCGTAATTGATATTTCCACCAACGGATGGACGTGCGCGATCGATGATATTTGTCCGTGGCATCCGCAGATCTCCAAAGACACCAAGAATGATGCCCACTTGATCACCGAGGAGATACTAAAGGGGCTTGTGAAAGGTCCACTTGGGACGTGGCGTCCCGCGATTATCGACATCCAAGCGCGGACAAAGATGTCCGCTCTACAAAGGATTTGACGAAGTCATGTCCCTGACCGGTCTCCCTCTCTTTGTCTTATTAATCGTCATTTGCGTTCTAGTTAACGCGGCTCTTATTGCCTTCTGGCACAAGTTTCCGGGTAAGGCAGCTATCAGGCACTCACAAAGGTTCTTCGTTCTTGTAATCGCACAGCTTCTGGTCGTGACGACATTCTTCGTCGGAATCAACAGATCCATGGTGTTCTTCGCCAATTGGAACGATCTCTTCGGCAATTACGACGCATACAAGTCACCAATTACTCAGATCCAAGGTGAGGGCACCTCGCCATTTGATACCTATGTTCGCAATACGAGACTTTCACCGGGTTTTAGGAGCCGTGGTGGGCAATTCTCATTTGTATTGAAGGGCACACAGAGCGGTGTCACCGCCCCCGTGTACGTCTACTTGCCACCGACATACGGAGTGGACCCTGCAAAGAAGTGGCCTGTGTTGGTCCTGCTTCCTGGATATCCGGGGGTGCCGACGACTTGGTTCCACGCCCTCGACTTAGTGAAGATACTGAGGCACGAGATTTCAACTGGATACGCTCATGACTTCCTTATCGTCTTGCCGACGATGAGCATTCCGGCCACTCGAGATACCGAATGCACCGATATTCCTGGCGGGCCATTGGTTAACACCTGGCTTGGCGTAGATGTGCCGAACGCCGTGGCTGCTGGGCTCGCGGCAAGCCAAGATCGAAAGGACTGGGGCATTGTCGGATATTCGACAGGAGGATTCTGCGCCGCAAAAGTGATGTTGAGCCACAGTACGCGGTTCAGCGTTGCAGTTCCTATTGCAGGCTATTTTTACCCGACTCAGACCAAACTTTTTGGTGGATCCACGGTGATTCGGGATGCGAACAACCCGCTTCTTCTTGCTAAAGCACTCAAACTCCCGTCACACATGTTGCTCGTGGGTACCAGCCAAGATCCAGGAGTCATGGGTGCGATAGGTTCGATGGAGAAGGTGAACAACCCCAACCTTGTGATTGACCAGCTCATTGACCAGCACGGCGGTCATAGCACCAAGGTTTGGAAGAGCCAGTTGCCTAGGATTTTGGACTGGCTATCTACGCAGATTCCCAAGTAGGAAATTCTCTCCGCGAATTCACAGGTAACACGTTGAGTTTCTCACCAAAATTTCAAAACCATTTGTAAGTATTCGCGAGTTCGATAACGGTGGCTAATCAGGTAGTCACCCCTTTCCTCATCAAGGAGTACACGTGAAAAAAGTTCTTGTAAGTATCATCGTTGCAAGTGGAATGGTTCTGAGCGGTACGGCGATGGCAAGTGCAGCGACAAAGGCACCCAGTATCACCAAGCCAACTGCCGCGGCAGAAGGCACTACGACTCATGAGATGAGTGAGACCTCAACAACTCAGAAGTCCGAAGCAACCACGGCTAAGAAACTCACGAAAAAGGCTCACAAGAATTCTTCAAAGAAGAAGAGTGCTCTGAGTACAAAGAAGAAGTAATCAATTACATTTGATTAGAAGTTAAGAGAAGGCCACACCTTGGTTTATCCGAGCGAGGTGGCTTTTCTCGTTTCTGTAGTTCTTGATCCTATAAATGCCTCTGCACGCATTGTTGCGAGCCCGATTTTAGGAAGATCCGAGTTCTTTCGAAACATGACATAGCGTGGGATCCACTCTGGGCGGAACTTCGAATTGAAGCGGAACAAAGTTTCCATCTGCAGCCACCGCGATAAGAAAAGCAGAATGCCTCGCCATGAACGGATGATTGGCCCTGCGCCGAGTTGAGCACCTCGTTCAAAGACGGATCTAAATGCTGCAAAATTGAGTGAAATGTGTGTGATTCCACGCTCACGGGCATACCGAATGGTCGCATCAATCATTAATTCATTCACACCGGAATCAGCTTGCGGCGATCGGCGCATCAGGTCAAGAGAGAGTCCCTTTGGACCCCATGGAACGTACTGCAGTAGCGCCATGACCTGACCATCTTTCTTTGCAGTCACGATAAGCAGATCAGGCTCATCATCATCTGCTATTCGCCCGAGCCCCATCATGAATCCGCGTTCTGTCGCCGAGCCGCGCCACCTCTTGGAGTCCTCGGTTAGCAGAAGGCGCATCTCCCTGGTCATCTCGGAGGTGCGGAAGATTTCGGTTGAGTAGTTCTGTTTGAGAATGCGGCGGACTGATTGGCGAACGTTGCGGTACCGCGGATTGTCTGGATCGTATTCATCAACGTGCACCACGGCCTCGTCGCCGATTTCGAGTGCGGTCATATCCGTTTCTCGAACCCAGATCTCGCCGGCCTCTTCGCTGCATCCGAGAGCCACTGGAGTCCAGCCGTTCTTAGCGCATAAGTCCATGAATGCAGCCATTGCTTGGGGCCAGGCGTCTGGATTTCCAAGTGGATCACCGCTTGCTAGCGCGCATCCCGCGACAACTCGGTAAGTGATTGCAGCTTTTCGCGTATTGGACCAAACAACGCTCTTATCTTCACGCAAGGCGAAGTAGCCCACTGAATCCCGATCGCCGAATTCCGTGAGCAGTCCACGCAGGCCGTGCTCGTCCTCCTGAGTCATCCGGGGTTTCGGAGGACTGGGTTGGAGCAACGTCAGAATCGGTGCGATGAAAGTGAGTAGTCCGAGCCCGGCCATGGAATAGTCAAAAATGTCTTGTTCGCGGTGGCTAATGAAGCGAACAGGTCCGGCGATTCCGACGAGCCCGTGGATCACCGTGAATACCATTTTAGAAAATGAGACCTCCCCGCCGAAAAGTCGATCTGGTGCAAGGATCAACGTGATGCCAATTGCAACACTAAGAAGTGCCAACTGCCCAAATACTAGAAGCGCGCGCGTTATGACCCTCCTGACTGGCTTGGCATAGAACTCTTCGCGTATTAGGAAGAGCAGCACGAACATGATCAGCGAGCCCAGACCTTGGATGTAATCCAAGCCTTTGACGATGGAGAGGGCCAGGCTTACGAGCAGCAACAACTCAGTAAGTAGATATGCCGCATGGTTGCGCCGAGCCAGGGCGAAGGAGAGAACGATTAGAAGGACCCCAACGATGATTCCAGCAGCGGTTGCGAGGTTGAGAACTCCTCTTGGCAGAGTCGACTCAAATAAGCGCATTCTCCTGTGAAAGGATCGTGATGCACTTGAGGCCAAACCAACTGCGCCCAGAAGAAGCAGGATTCTGGCTGCAAGAACGACTTCCCATCGTGAGCCTGTAAGCCTGTTCATTGAGATATCGCCCTCCTTTCGGTTCTCGAGTATAGAGTTTAGTAATGAGGAGGCTGATATGAGCGACGACGATGAAGCAGGTCAGGACGAACTGATAACCGAAGAGATGCTCTGGGATCGCATTCCTGAGGTCGAAGGGGCTGAACGTGCGAGTACTTATTACGAACTCAGCGCCCGCATCTACGCCAGAGGCCAATACGATGAGGCGCTCGCTCTGGCCGAGACCGCATGTGACATCTATTCAGGTCTGGGTGCCAGTGCTTCAAGTGAGGGACTGGCGCAGGCCTATTCCGCGATCGGATACAACCTCAATCAACTAAAGCGCATGGATGAGGCCGCAACCGCCATGAGCAAGGCGGTAGATATTCTTCGAAAGAATAAGTCTCCGATTGCATTGGAGCTGGCCTGCACCCTGGGCGAGTGGTGGTACTCGTCCAAGAATTTTCAGAAGGTCATCGACACGATGCAGGAGTGCGCCCAGGAACATCTTCTGGACGGCAACGAAATCGGCGCTGCCAACGATCTTCATCTCATTGGGTGCGCATATCGTGAACTTGGTGACTTCTCCAGCGCTATCGGTAGTTTTACCGAAGCCCGAGCCCTCTTCAAGAAAAATCGCGAAGTAATGCATGTTGCCCGTTGCGACCAGAAGATTGCGGCAAGTCATGTCGAACTGGGTAACGGAGATGTTGCCCTAGAGACGGCGCGCAAGGCGATTGATGTCTTTGAGACAGCTCATGATCATCGTCGCGAGATCGTTGCTCTTTTCGAATATGGCAAAGCACAGATTCTGCTCGGTCGCTTTGATGAAGGACTTAACACCTTTGATCAGGTGCTCCAAGCAGCCACCGAGGATGATCCAAAGGATTTCGAACTAATAGTTGATGTCGAGTCTCGAGTGGCGACTGTAATGAGAGCGCACGGAAGAATCGATGAGGCGGATGAGATTATGCGCCGACTAGCTTCGGTCTCTGACGTTCTCAACGATCAAGGCGATAGCGCCTAAGAGAGCTCCAACAGCTGCGATCATCAGGGGCCATTCGTGCCCCTTACTGGTCCAGAATGCTCCGCCCCAGAAGCCAGCACCCATCACTGCGAAATTCATTGACGCTTGATATGCGCCCTGTGCCTTGCCTCTATGGTTCTCCTCGCTCAGACTGCCAATCCATGCCTTGCCAACTCCATCTGTGAGCGCGGGGAAGATGCCATAGAGTGCAAGAGCCAAGACCGCGATTGTGTGATTGCCCGTATATCCAAGCGTGAAGTAGGCGAGTGCAAATGCGACCAGACCTATTGAGTAGATTGCATGCGGCGAAAAACGATCCGCGAGGTAACCAGCGGGAAAAGCGAATACGACTGTCACTGCACTAAATAGGACGTACGCAAGCACGACGCCACTGGTACTAAAGCCGATGTCATGCAATCTTAAAAGCAGAAGTGCATCAGGAATATTCGTAAGTTGAATTAGAACCAATATTGAGATGGCCCGCTTCAATTTTGCCGGCAAGGGACCCGCAGGAGGCTTCGGTTCTTCCTGCTTTATTTGCGCTCTCGTCTTGTCTTTGACGAAGAAAGTGAAGGCAGCGGAAATAACAGCTGGAATCAGAGCCCACATTGCAACTTTGCGCACATCTCCATTAAGCAGTGACAAGCCACCGAGAGCGAGGAGTGGGCCGATCACCGCACCCAGGTTGTCTCCGGCGCGGTGAAAGCCAAACGCCTTCCCTAAATGTTCTGGCGGCACTGAATCGTGAATGAGTGCATCGCGTGGAGTGCTTCGCAGTCCCTTTCCGATTCGGTCGATCACTCGGCCGAAGAAGAAGAGCGGCCATGCAGTCGCCGTGACGACGAAAACCTTCCCGATACCTGCGACGGAATATCCGCCGACGACAAAGGGTTTGCGGCCTATACGGTCACTGGCTTTGCCTGAGTACAGTTTGGTGAAACCTGCAGCTGCTTCGGCGCATCCTTCGATAAGCCCAAGGGCCAGTGGCGCCGCTCCGATAACTCCTGTTAGCAGTATTGGCAGTAACGGGTAGAGAAGTTCGCTAGCCGCATCTTGTGCCAGCGAAACAATCGTGAGAAGCATGAGATTCCTGCTGAGCCAACCGAACTTCATGATTCACGTCCTAACGCGGCAGGTGCTGGAGCGCCCAGTGGTACATGGCAATCGCACCCGCGGCAGAGGCGTTCATTGATCGAGTAGAACCATATTGTTTGATTGCGTAAATGACAGTACAGGCGGCGATAGCCTCTTCAGACATTCCCGCCCCTTCTTGCCCGAAGAGCAAGACGCACTCCTCAGGAAGTTCTGAACTTTCAAGCGGCAACGATCCAGGAACATTGTCGATGCCGATGACGGGGATTGAATTCAATGTGGCCCACAGGCGAAAATCTTCGACTGAGGGATGGTGGATGACGGTGAGGTATCGGTCGGTCACCATCGCACCTCGACGATTCCAGTCACGCTTGCCGACAATGTGAACGGCATTTACATTGAATGCGTTGGCTGTTCGAACGATCGAGCCGATATTCAGATCGTGTTGCCAATTTTCAATAGCTATCTGCAATTTATGACGTTTGGTATTGAGGTCGGCAACGATGGCCTCGACCTTCCAGTACCTGTAGGTATCAAGTACGTTTCGTCGGTCACCTAATTCGAGCAATTCGGGATCAAATTGGTTACCATCTGGCCATGGCTTGGGATGTGGACCAACGCCGACCACAGGGAAGAACTCACCTGGCCCAATGGTTGCGGGTGGAAGCATGAACTGCA
>CAYXIS010000027.1:0-16830 GCA_964465545.1 uncultured Bifidobacterium sp.
GCACCCGCCTCCGGAGGGCGGTGCTCTATCCCCTGAGCTACGGGGGCGCACTTTCGTTAGAATACCCTGATGTCGTCGACTGCATATTTTGCAACTGGCTGTTTTTGGGGCGCCGAACGCCGATTCGGGAATCTTCCGGGGGTTATCAGCACGAGTGTTGGATACATGGGGGGTACACGACCCAACCCCTCCTACGAACAAGTGTGCACAGGTGTAACAGGTCATGCTGAGACGGTTTTCGTTGAATACGATCCTGGAGCCATCGGTTACCCAGTTCTGCTTGGCGAATTCTGGTCGATGCACGACCCCACATCGCTCAACGCCCAAGGAAGTGACATCGGATCCCAGTATCGGAGCGCGATTTTTTTCACAACGCCAGACCAGGAGAAGTTGGCGCTCACCACCAAAGAGATTTATCAGAAGGCAATCATCCCTGCGGGTTATGGTGACATAGTTACTGAGATAGTGCCTGCCGAGGGGAATACATACTGGCTTGCAGAGGAAAACCATCAAAAATATTTGACGAAGAATCCGAACGGATATGACTGTCACTCGAGTACAGGGGTCCGGTTTCCCAGGGAGAGTCATGTCCTCTAGCGGAATAGACAATGTTCGCCCCGACGGCACCGTCTATCCGATCAAGATCGATGATGAGAATTTGAAGAAATCGCTGGATCCTCTTTCCTTTGATGTACTGCGAAAAGGAGCAACCGAGAGACCATTCACTGGCGAATATGTCGACACTGAGACCGTGGGCGTGTACAAGTGCAAGGCCTGCAATGCCGAACTATTCCGGAGCGAAACCAAATTTCATTCAGGATGCGGCTGGCCCTCCTTCTATGCCCCATCTTCAGAGGATGCAGTCGTTCTGTTGGAGGATCGCTCGCTCGGAACGCGGGTCCGAACTGAAGTGCGATGCGGCAGTTGCGGATCTCACCTCGGGCATGTATTCGAAGGTGAAGGGTACAACGTTCCGACAGATCAACGTTGGTGCATCAATTCTGTTTCGATGTTCTTGGAGCCAAAATAGGCTATTTGTTCTCCACGGCACGCCAGCAATACCAAGCAACAACGCTTCGATGAGGTCGAAATCTCTCACCGCGGATTTGAAGTTTCTTCGGCTCAATCTGCTCTTTCAGCCGGTGAATCTTCTCCCAACCTCTGCGTACTCCTAAGTCTCCCGTGGGCCATGTGTCTAGGCGCCCCAACTGAAACATCATGAACATGTCCACCGTCCATGGTCCGATTCCCCACAGCGAATTGAGTTGATCGGAAACCGTCTCGTCATCGAGAAGATGAAGCTTATTGATGTCAACTTCCCGACTGATGGCGGCGTTGCTCAGCCCTTGGATTGTTTTTGCTTTAGCGCCTGAGAGCCCTGCGGAGCGAAGTTCAGTGTCTTTCAGTTTCGCAATTCTTGCCGGAGTGATCTTGCCTCCTGTCAAAGCCATCAGTCTGGCATGAATCGTGTCTGCGGCTCTGATCGCTAATTGTTGAGAGATGACCGATTCGACAAGAGACTCAAAGTGAGTTCTTTCCGTCTCTGTTCTGCCAATTGGGCACAATGGGCTTGCCTCAACAATCGGGATGAATTTCGGGTCTGCTTCGCAGATCTGCGCCACGGCGCGCTTCATTTGCGCAGTAGTAAATGCCATAGATCTTTAGAGGGCGAAACTCGGGTACTCATCCGTCACAAGGACAAATGCATAACCATAAATCCGATTCCAATAGGCGAGCGTGCCAATGACGCCAGTTGCACACCATTCGGGGTATTCACCGGTGAATACAATCGTGAACCATGCTATGACCGTAAGAATGAGTGCATAGACGATATACACGACCCCCACGATGTAAAGGGGGATTGCCAAGAACCATTTCACCAGGGGCAATCCTCTACTCAGAGTGCGTCCTCCTTGGATCTCTGGAAACTCAACCCCCACCTTCTCGTTGGCCTCAATCGAGGGATAGTCATCCGTCAAGAGTAGGAAGTAAGCAGATATCCGTACCGACAATGCCATTAGGGCTTTGTTGAATTGAAGGACGTACGACGGATACACGCCGCGAAATAGGAGAGTCAGGACGACAGGAAAAAAGAAAAGTCCAGCGATATATGAATCCGATGAGGCTTGACTGCTAAAGGATTCCGCCAGGATTGCGATTGGGATGATGAGTATGACCCTGAAGAGTACGGTGATTCGGTCTCGGCCCTTCACCTGAAGTTGGATATAAGTGCGTATTTGGTTATCCATGCGTCTAATCTAGTGTTTCCCTTGCCCCGAGATCTACCCCTACTCTAGTTTTAGCGAATCATTTTTGGAGGTGATTGTGGCTGGCATCAAAGAGGTTGCCGAACTAGCAGGCGTCTCCATGGCCACTGTCTCTCGTGCGCTTAGAGGTATGCAACATGTGAACCAAGAGACACGTGAAAGAATCATCGCTGCGGCGGAGAAATTGAACTATCCGCTCGAAATTGCATTCGCTAGCACTCGGATGCATAGCGTTGGCGTCGTCGCCCCATTTATCTCCAACTGGTATTACTCGAACGTCATACATGGTGCCGAACATGCGCTTCGGGAAGCGGGGTACGACCTCCTTCTCTACAACTTTGGTCAGATGAAAGGTCGAGAAAGACTATTCCAGCATAAGTTACTCAAAGGCAGGGTCGATGGAATCATCGTCATAAGCGTTCCGCCCAGCAAAGAAGAGTTCGATTCCATGCTCAATCTTGGGATTCCCATTGCACTCATAGGCATGCACCATGAAGGTTGTGCGAGCGTTGCGATTGATGATGTAGCCGGTGCTCGTACGGCGACGCAGCATCTAGTGAACCAAGGACATAAGCAGATAGCTCTTATGTCTGGCCGAAGGGATGACCCTTTCAATTTCAGCGTTCCTCAAGACCGACGACTTGGATTTATGCAAGTACTTGCGGAAAACAGGTTGGAGTGGATTCCGAGCCGCGAGGTACACGGCGATTTCACGATGCATGCCGGTGCAAGGGCAATGGATGAACTACTAGCACGCCCGAACCGACCTACAGCGATTTTCTGCGAATCAGACGAGATGGCTATTGGAGCTATGCAGGCAGTGCGTCGACATGGCCTTAGGGTCCCCGATGATATGTCAATCATTGGGTTCGATGGGCATGAAATGGCCGAATTTTCGGATCTCACGACCATCGAGCAACCAGTTCAATTGATGGGCGAACTCGCTGCGAGCGCGATCATGGATAAGTTGCGCAGACCAAGTGCTGAGTTGCCTTCAATTACATTGCCAACCACGCTGATTGTTCGTAATTCTACGAAAAGAATTAGTTCGTAGCCTAATCCGTCTACGAAATGGGATACTGGCACAATGTCACCAATTGAAGTGAAAGCTTTGTCACTAGAGGAACTACGTACTCATCGAAGTGAGAAGTGGCGTGAGTTCCCAAGCGATGTCCTCCCTTTGCCCGTGGCGGAAATGGATTTTCCCGTGGCAAAACCAATTCGCGATCTTCTGCTGGAGATGGTTTCACATTCCGACCTTGGCTATCTGGGACCGATTCCAGAAGTTGCCTTGGCATTTGAAGGCTTTTCAAAAAGACGTTGGAACTGGGTGCTCGACCCGAATCAAGTTCATATTGTCACCGACGTAGGCGTTGGAGTCGTCGAGGTTCTGCGCCTATTCACGAGTCCGGGCGATCGGGTTCTTATCAATACGCCCGTCTATCACAACTTCAATACATGGATTCATGAAACGAAGTTGGAGAAAGTCGATGTGCCCTTTGTGCACGATGGCGAGAAGTGGAATCTGGATCTAGTTGCCGTGGAACAGGCGTATCGAGGCGGAGTCAAAGCTCACCTCTTGTGCAGTCCGCACAATCCGATCGGGTTCGTCTACTCAAAATCGGAGTTATTGAAGATTGCCGAGTTGGCCAAAGAATATTCGGTGATTGTCATCAGCGATGAGATTCACGGTCCGCTGACATACTCGGAGGCTGTTTTCACTCCTTTTCTGTCATTGGGGGAGGCCGCAGAGTCTGTTGGGATTGTGGTCACTGCCGCCAGCAAAGCGTGGAATATTGCAGGACTCAAATGTGCGATTGTCGTTAGCCAGAATCCAAAGATGGATGCGCTGCTGAAGAAACTGCCCATTGCGACTCACTATCGAGCGTCACTCTTAGGAGGTTTTGCGACTGCTGCCGCATATGCCGAAGGGAAGGATTGGCTTGATGGCCTTTTGAAAACTCTTGACTCGAATAGATATTTGTTGCGCGATCTGCTGGAGAAGAAAATTCCACAAATAAGGTATCAAGTTCCACAGTGCACCTACCTGGCCTGGCTTGATCTTGAGGCGCTAAATTTGGGTAGAAATCCATCGCAGATTTTTTTGGAACGAGGGAGGGTGGCTCTGTCACCAGGCAAGGCGTTTAGCCCGCAGGCTCTCAGCTTTGCTCGCCTGAACTTCGCAACCAGTCCGGAAATACTTACCGAGGCAGTGGACCGAATGGTGGCGGCAATCTCATGAGTGCAAAGAAGATACAGCGACCGGAGACGTTGGCGATTTCGTCAGGACGGCCGGCTCACGGACCCGACGCCCTTCTCAATCCTCCCATCGCATTGAGTTCGACGTTTCATGCAGGCGGTGATGTCGGGTATGGGCGTTACGGAAACGAGACATGGACTGCTCTGGAGGCGGCCATCGGCGCCCTCGAATCGGGTCCGACGTTGATCTTTTCCTCGGGAATGGCCGCCATAAGTGCGGTATTTTCGATACTTCCCGTTGGCGCGGTTGTCACCGCATCGAACCAGGGCTACAGCGGGGTGATGACGCTACTGCGCCAATTACACGCGTCCGGAAAAATAGACGTGCGCTTCGTGGATGTCTCCGATACCGAGGAAGTATTGGCGGCCCTTCCTGGGACGGCACTTTTATGGCTTGAATCTCCTACTAATCCGACTCTTACTGTCGCTGATTTGCCGATCCTCATTGCGGCGGCCAAAGCTCAAGGCTGTGGTGTCGCAGTGGACAATACATTCGCAACACCTTTGATTCAGCAGCCGCTCCTGATGGGGGCTGACATCGTTGCGCATTCAGTAACCAAATTTCTCGCTGGGCATAGCGATGTTGTCATGGGATCACTTTCCTCAAGGGATCCGGCATTGTTGGCGCGATTGGAGGATGCGCGAAAAATTGGCGGAGCAATCCCGGGACCCGTTGAAGCCTGGCTTGCATTAAGGGGGCTTCGGACTTTTCCTCTGCGTTTTGAGCGGGCGCAATCTAATGCCATGGAGATTGCATCGCGACTTTCATTGCACCCCAAGGTTGAGCGGGTCTACTACCCCGGCTTGCCCGGGGATCTCCAGCACGCACGCGCGGCAAGCTTCATGAAAGGCTTTGGCGCTGTCCTCTCATTCACCCTGCATTCTGATGGCTCTCACGCTGACAAAGTCTGCGAGTCGTCATCGGTCATCACCTATGCGACCAGTCTGGGTGGGATTGAATCACTGTGGGAGAGGCGACGCCGGTGGGCGGGAGAAAGCCCCACGGTCCCAGAGAGTCTGATCCGACTCTCTGTCGGCTGTGAAAATGTGGAGGATCTCTGGGAAGACATACTTCTATCGCTCCAAAACGCTTAGGGGCTTGCTGGCAATTAGCAAGCGGGCCACTCCTAAGTAGAGTAATTTAAGGCTATGTTCAAGTTTGTCCGACGCGTTTCCGGAGTAGTGGTTCTTACTATTCTGTCGTTTCGTGCTGTCGGTTCTTTTCTTTCGTGGGTGGAGAGACAAGAAGATGGTCCACAGAGTGTCTGGACCGACGAAGATGAATTTGAGGATGCCTAAGCGTCTGCGCCAGCCATGGTGTTCGCACTAGTATTCGCGCTTATTCCAGCGTAGGCACGGGGCATTGTAAAATTCTCAGCACATTTTACGCATGGAGCCTACCAAGGCGAGTTGCTTTGTGGCATTGTTGGTAACGGAGACAGGGAGTGTTACATGAAAATAGTTGTCCACGCTCGTCAAGCACAACTCGCAGAAGATTTTAAAATAATCGTAGAAGAAAAATTAAATTCAATGAATCGGTTTAGCATCACCATAGATCGCGTAGAAGTAGAAATAATTCATGAGGCAAATCCAAGACAAGGAAAATTCTCCCATCGAGTCATACTGACCTCGCACGGCGCCGGGCCTTTGTTGCGGGCCCAGGCTGCAGCTTTTAATGATGTGGCAGCTTTTGATCTTGCTATCAAGAACTTCGAATTACAGATTAGGAAGATTCACGAGCGCGCTAAGGAAATCGCCCACGACAGCGTGCGAAGAAAAGCCGTATCGGAGTAAGGCGTTATTCAGCTCCTGCAATTCCGCGGGTCGCCGTCAAACTCGCTACTGTTGTGATGATTAGACAGGTGATGATTGAACCCAGACTAAAAGTCAGGGAGAACTCAGGAACGTGCACGCCCAGGAGTTTATGAACGCCAACCCCATGCAATGCCTCGAAGATCATCTTTATGCCGATGAATGCAAGAATCAGCGAGAGCCCCTTTGAGAGGTAGATCAATCTCTTCAGGAGATTTTCCAGGAGGAAATAGAGTTGGCGCAGTCCCATTAGCGCGAAGATATTTGCTGTTGTGACGATGTACGGGTTCTTCGTGAGTCCGAAAATGGCGGGAATGGAGTCCAGAGAAAATACGAGGTTGGTGAGCCCAAGGGCCACGAGAGCGATCGAAAACGTGCTTACGCCTCTTGCTTTCATTCTCGTGACGATTTTGCCTTCCTTCCACTCTTCCTCGTTTCCACTCTCCATGTAGAGCTGGTACGCGGTGTAAAGAAGAAATGCGCCGAACAGGAAGAAGACGCTTGCAAAACGCGAAATAAGGGCCGCTCCCAGAGGAATGAGCGCACCGCGCATGAGTATGGTCAACATGATTCCGAGAAGAAGAACCAACTGCTGCTTTTCTTTCTTAACGTGAAGGTGGCCAAGGATGATTATGAAAACAAAAATGTTGTCCACGGATAGCGCATACTCGGTGAGCCACCCCGCAAAGAATTCTTGTTGTGCTTGTTGGTCTGCAAATAAAGGAAGCATGAAAAACCCAAAAACGAGAGCGGCGCCAATGTAGACGACCGTCCAAACACCGGCTTCGAGAAGGGAGGTGGGCAAGTTTCTTCGGAGGATTGCCAACCATAAATCCAAAAGGATTACTATGGCCAAAATCGAAATTGTCACAAACCATGTTGTCACCGAGATCATGGGGCTATCCTGTCATAAGTATTCAAGGAGCCAACAATCAGGAACTTACCTTCCCTTCAATGTCACGCAGAAGTTGATGCACCTCGAGCGAGATTTCTTTCAGTTCCTTGAGTTCTTCGTTCGCAATCGCTCGGGCTTCTTTAGCGAGTTCAAACTCCCCAAGACTGGCCGCATGAGTTTCATTTATTTTCTGCTCAACGCTTGCTGATGCAACGTTTTGACCGACCATGATTATTGACAGAAGCACTAATTGAAGGAAGGTTTGGGCAATCCATCCAACAATGACCACGGTGTTTCCGGATTTTATGGCACCCGGAAGAGAAACAAGGGCGATAGCTGCAAAAGCGTATGCACACCACATTGTGCTGACCATCGATGTAATCCGCGCACCGAGTTTCTGATTGAATTCTGCAATTTTGCTCATGAGCGCTTCTTTCGTGTCAGATCGGCCGAATCCTTAGGGCAAACGATATCTCTAACTTCGGAATTCGATCTCAGGAACACTCTTTATTGCTACCCTCGTCCATCATGGACCAAATTGATGCACTGCGTGAGAGTCCACACTGGCATCGCCCGCATATCGGCGAGCATCGGTGGCCCGTCGCCCTAGTAGTGATTCTCGTGATCACGCTTCAGTATTTTCTTCCGCACAAATTAGCACTCTCTCTCCAGACGCCAATATGTTTTGTCGAAGGCGCACTTCTATTCGCGGTCATGCTGGTAAACCCGAAGCGAATTTCAGAGCACATCTTCTCTGCCAGAGTCTTGGGCGTCTTGCTTATTGCCACCATGACGCTTTCCAATACGGCATCTGCTGTTAAGTTGATAGACGTCATCATCACAAAAGGAGTGACGGATGCGCGAGGGCTGTTGGCTTCAGGAGGATCGATCTGGTTGACCAACGTGGTCGTCTTTGGACTTTGGTACTGGGAGTTGGATCGGGGAGGGCCAGGCAAGAGAGCGCAGGCCATCCACCCCTTTCCTGACTTCATGTTTCCGCAAATGTCAGATCCCAGGTACGCGCCTCACTCGTGGCATCCAAATTTCTTCGATTATTTGTATACCTCATTTACGAATGCAAGTGCGTTCAGTCCAACAGACGTCATGCCGCTTACGCGATGGGCAAAAATGCTGATGTTGGTCCAGTCGACCACGGCACTTTTGCTGGTCGGACTCGTATTCGCACGCGCGGTTAATATTCTCCACTAACGATGACGCCCCGCCGAGTAGAACTGACATCGAAGCAACTCGATGCTCTCCGTGTATTAGTTGACGGACGCCTCACAACTTCTTCATCCGTTCTTGATGAGCATGGTCACGATGAGTCGGCCTTTCCACCCTCACGACCTTCGGCCGTCGTCATGGCTTCATCAACCGAAGAAGTATCGAAAGTACTTGCGTACTGCAATGACGAACGGATCCCCGTCGTTGCATTCGGGGCTGGGACTTCTTTGGAAGGTCATATGGTTCCGCTTTTCGGTGGAATAAGTCTTGATCTTCGTAATATGAACCGCATTCTTGACGTGCGCCCCGACGACCTTCTGGTTCGTGTTCAGGCAGGAGTACACAGAGTCGCTTTGAACGAGAAACTGGCCAATGAAGGATTATTTTTCTCAGTTGATCCAGGTGCCGATGCAACATTAGGTGGCATGGCGGCGACCGGCGCCGCCGGCACTACGACTGTGCGTTACGGATCTATGCGTGAAAACGTTCTGGCGCTCACGGCTGTGCTAGCAGATGGACGGATTATTCACACGGGCAGGGATACTCGAAAACTCTCTGCAGGGTATGACCTAACGCGATTGCTCGTGGGCTCGGAGGGGACTCTTGCAGTGATCACAGAATTGTCACTAAGGGTCTTTGGAATTCCCGAAAAAATGGCGGCGGCGATCGTGTGTTTTCCGACTCTCTGCCAAGGGGTCGCAGCCGCGACAGAGGTCGTGAAGGCAGGGATTGCTATCGCTCGCTGCGAATTTCTGGATGCAAAATGCATTCGCAATCTCAACGTCTACAGCTCAATGTCTTTGACTGAATTGCCCACTCTTTTATTCGAATTTCATGGAACGGACCGGAGCGTTCAAGATGATGCGAAGGCAGTTCAGGAAATAGTTGCCGATTTCGGGGGCACTGAATTTGAGTGGACCAGCGATGAGAGTAAACGTCGGCAGTTGTGGCAAGCGCGTCACAGCGTTCATTGGGCGATGATCGCGGCTCATCCCGGGAAAAGAAGTGTCAGCACAGATTTGGCAGTACCCCTTTCACAATTGGCGGAAGCAGTTGCAATCGTGGATGAAACCTTCGCCGCTCACAAATTCCCGCATTCGATATTGGGCCATGTAGCAGACGGCAACTTTCACTGTCTTATCATCACCGACCCGTCTCAGCCATCTGAATTAGATGAGGTGCGAAAATTGATCCACGAGATTTCGTTGAGGATTATCCGACTTGGGGGAACGTGTACTGGTGAGCACGGAATTGGCGCGGGTAAGATCAAAGCGCTGGAAGTGGAAGCCAGTGATTCTTTGCCAGTTATGCGAGCAATTAAGAACGCTCTAGATCCAAAATGGATCCTCAATCCTGGGAAGATTCTTGCCAGCGAATTCTAGGTTGGATTGAGAAAGCCCTTGACGGGGGATGCCGCCAAGGGCTTTCTTGTTTTGTGAGACCAGCACGCGATCTCACAAACCTTTATTTTTTCTTGCCGACCTTCTTGCCAGTGTCAGACTTGGGATTGTCGGGCTTCGCGCTGTCAGACTTTTCCAATTTCAGCGACTTGGTTGGACTAGCAGCTTCTGCAGAAGGCTTAGCAGGAGCAGTGGGCTTTACTGGTGGGGCCAGTGTGACCAACTGCGCTGGCTTGACCGGCTTCGCTGGTAGAACCAATTGGGCAACTTGTCCGAGAGCATCTAGAGCCGTCTTGCGGAGAGAAGTTGCTGCGATGATCGCTGTTTTTCGAGTCGTATTGGCGGCGCTTCTCTGGTCATCCGTTGTTGCTACCGCGAGGGCGCTTGCATGATCAGATTCTGCTTTTGCTACTGCCGCCTGAAAGGTGGAAATGATTGCCTTCCGCTTCGCCTCTCGTACTCGAAGCGCGGACTGGTACTGAGACGTCGCTGTCTTCACGGCCGCGGTGTACTGGTCCATCTGGAGTTTCCACGCCGTATTCAGCTGTTCAACGCTGGTTTTCCACGCTGCGCGATATTGGTCCAAGGCAGCCTGATACGCGGCAAGTGCCACTTTATAAGCGGCAAGTTGCTCTGCATAGGTCGTGGCCACAGGGCTAGTGGTGGCCACAGGGCTAGTGGTGGCCACAGGCGTGGGACTGGGTGTCGGATCAGAAGCATCGGCCGCAGATACAGAGCCCAGAACCAGACCTGCGCTGAGTAGTGAGGTTGTAAAGATCTGTTTGGCTCTCATCCATGGCTCCTCGAGTCGATGAAGGCAGAATGCCTTATGGCATGATTTTCACCAACAATCTTGTGCGTATTCTGTGAAAACCCTTTGGTCACCTTGCGGAAGGCCCCTCGGCGCAGGTTCGAATCGGCAAAGTGCATATACCCTCAAGGCTTGGAGGAATCGATGAGCAATCCCTTGATCTTGATTGTGGATGACGAAGTCGGAGTACGTGAGCTGCTCATGGACGCTCTGGGCTTGGGAGGGTTTGACACGCTTGAGGCCAGAGACGGGATGAGCGCACTCACCCTTATCCGCAAACACAAACCTGACCTGCTGATTATCGATATCAACATGCCGGTCATGGACGGATTCGAGTTGCTTGAGCGCGTTCGCGCGAACAAGAACCACGTGCCGGCAATCATGCTAACCGCGCGCAAAGATCGTACCGACGTATCCCGAGGGTTGCGCCTCGGAGCCGACGACTATGTGACCAAGCCCTTTGGGCTGGAAGAGTTGCTCCTCCGAGTAAGAGCGATCTTGCGGCGAAGCCAACCGGTTTCGGAGGAATTCTCTGTACTCACGTGCGGACCGATATCACTCAATGAGGAGACGTACGAAGTCTTTCTCAACGAAGACCAGGTAGAACTCTCAAAGACTGAATTTCGATTGCTTCAACACTTGCTTCAAAATAAGGGGAGAGTGTTAACCAAATCCAGTCTATTGAGTGCGGTCTGGGATATAGATTTTGATTCAGATACCGGTGTAGTAGACACGTACATTTCTTACTTGCGCAAGAAGTTTCACTCCGAGGAATTCGAGGGAATCAAGACCGTTCGCGGGATCGGTTTTCAGATTATTGAGCCCAAAGGGCCAAAGTGAAGTTAAGAACGAGATTAACTCTTGCCTCTGCGGCGGTCACGTCAATCAGCACTTTGCTCATTGGAGGGTTTGCGGTAAACGCGTCACACAATTCTGGAATTGCACTTTTGGACAAGTCACTCAACCAAGTGGCCACATCCGTTCGTGGGCATACAAACGCCGCGCTATCTGAGGCTTTGTATTCCGTCCAGCAAAGCGATATGGCACTGACTCTCGTCTACTACACCGCAGAGAAGAAGTACTCTGTTCTGAATCCATCGAGCTTGGTGGCGGTTCCAAACCCCACGAATCTGGAAATGAAACAGAGTGTCACGAAGCCAATTACACACGCTGGCCTAGAGAATTACCGCTTCCGCACAATTGAACTATCTGACGGCGAATACCTAGTTGTTGCCGCTTCCCTTGCCGATATAGACAGGAGATACAGGTCGGACCTTCTTCGACTTCTTTTCTTCATAGTGCTATGCCTTGTAGCGGCGGGAATCGCGACGTGGGTGCTGGTTCGTCGTGACATGACGAGGATCGAAGTATTAATCGCAACCGCTGGGGATATCTCAAGCGGTGATACCGATGTTCACATTGAATCTGGCGGTGGAAAATCGGAAATTGACCAACTCGCCCAGTCCCTCAACAAAATGGTTTCCGCATTGCGCCGTACCGCCGAAATTGAAGAGCAGGCTGCCGCAAGGATGCAGGATTTCTTAGGCGATGCCTCTCATGAATTGCGCACTCCATTGACTGTGGTGAAAGGCTACGTCGAGTTGTTGTCCGGTCCGGCCATGAGTGATCCAGACAAGCGAGCCAAGGCATTCGAGCGCGTCGGATCCGAGATCGTGCGAATGGAGACCCTTATCGCTGATCTTCTCTTTCTCGCTGAATTTGGTGACGTCCCGAATCACGAGTTCTCCGAGATCGATATTTCGAAAATTCTCCGATCACATCTTGCAGATTTTGCCGCTCTCAACGAAGTCCGTGATATCGAAACGCATATCCAAGATGGTGTGAACGTTCACGGATCGGCAGCCCATATTGCAAGGCTCCTTTCCAACATTTTTGGCAATATCTCTCGACATACTCCATCGAATGCTCCCGTTCGAGTGACTTTGGGTCGGATAAAAGGCTACGCAGATCTTCTAATCGAAGACGGCGGCCCGGGCCTGCCTGCCGGAGCATATTCAGAAGGAATGCAGAGCTTCCAACGATTTGATAAGTCACGATCGCGTGAACACGGTGGTTCTGGTTTAGGAATGAGCATCATTTTCGCCATAGCGCGTGAACACTCGGCCACTGTAGAGCTGCTACCCAGCAATCTGGGCGGCCTCGGCGTGCACATAGTTTTTGGTAATTTGTCTTCATGACAACTGATTTGGTCGAGGCTTTCGAAGAAGCTCGGCAGGTAATCGAGCAGACCGAGTCTTTGGTGAGGGTCGTCCTTTCGGGTTCGCGCAGGAATATGACCCCGCCTGCGCTGAGAATCGATATCAGACCGGTACTCATTAGGGGCAGAGTTTTGATGCAAGTTTCCGAGTCAGACGGCCGACAAACTACGGCCAAAAATTATGAGCCTAAAGAATTAAAAGTGGCCGAGCTTTTAGAGAGTGGATTCTCGAATGTCTTGGTCGAGCACACTCGGGGATCTCTTTCAATTCGCGTCACCAAGAAGCACGGCGCATTGGTGAGGCGCGAAAAAGGCGAGAAATCCCAGCAACTCACGCATGACCAAGTTAAGAAGCGCCTACTGGATTCTTCTGATCCCTTCTTGCGCGAAGTTGGAATTGCTGATGCAGAAGGGAGGATCAAGCCCACAAGACAGGACAAATATCGTCAAGTTGAAGAGTTTCTAAGATTGCTCGCTCCAACGCTTGAAAATGCAATAAATGCAGGGCACATTCATGCTCCTACGAAATCCTCGCCCCTAAAGATTGTGGACCTCGGATGCGGCAACGCCTATCTGACTTTCGCCGCACACCAATACTTGATGTCCACCAACGTTCCAGTTCAAGTTGTTGGTATCGACATTCGTCCGGAATCTCTGAAAAGAAATACGGAGATCGCAGAGAGGTTGGGAATTTCGTCGACGATCGAGTTCCGCGCGGAAGAGATATCGCGCAGTAGCGTCGTGGGCGCGGATATTGTTATCGCACTTCACGCGTGTGACACCGCCACGGACGATGCAATTGCTTGGGCAGTAAATAATGATGCCAAGTTGATATTGGTGGCACCGTGTTGTCACCACGATCTGCAGAGTCAGTTGGTAGATTCTCCTGCCCCGTGGCAAATTGTCACTAAATACGGCCTACTTGAAGAGCGATTTGCGGACCTGCTCACAGACGCTTTGCGTGCGCATGTTCTGAAGTTGGTTGGATACAGGTCTGAAGTTATTGAGTTTGTCGGGGGAGAGCACACTCCACGAAACCTGATGATTCGCGCTGTGAAAACTGGTGCAACCGCCGATCCAGTTGATTTTGAGAGATATGAAGAGATGGTCAAACTTTGGAAAATTGCGCCGGCTTTGGCAAAACGAGTGCTGAATAAGTAGTAGACATAGATCATGGGGAACAAGTCGACGTCGTTGCAACGCGTACTCATCGTCGAGAATTCCTTTCGACCGGGAGTCGGCCTCTACATTGCCAAGCTCTTCCGAAGTGAAAACGATCCAAACCTGAATTCTTTGGTAGTGGACGCTGACGAAATCGCGACATCGCTGGAGACGTACAAGCCCGATGTCGTGATCTTGGACGTAGATTCGCTGCGTAACGCCAACTCCCTGGACGTTGCCATTGCGATACGTGAACGAAACCCCAATCAGGTGATCATGTTCAGTTCGGATCGTTCGAACCCAGTTCTTGTGAAGGAAGGAATCGTTGCTGCATTGTGGTCTCGGGCTTATTGGCTCAGTCAGCCTTTAAAGAATTCCAATCTTGTTTTACCCGAGATTCAGCGGGCATTCAGCGGGAAGAAGCCCCTCAATCCGCAGATCCTGGAGAGCGCTGTAAGTGACAACTCCCATGTTGGTCGCTTGTCTCCTCAACAGCATCGGGTAATGCGTCTGATGTCCTTGGGGGCTAGCAACGCCAAGATCGGCCGGGAGTGCAGCATGACAATCAAGGCTGTGGAAAGAACAATTTCGGCGGCCTCCAAACTTCTCGAGGTTGACCCCTCATCTGCAGACACAAATCATCGTGTTTTGGCGGCAATGACATATCGGCGTGTAGTACTTTTCGCCGATTTTTTCGAGGATCAGTAACTTGCGGTCTCTTTTTAGTGGCGTAAGAAAGGGGGGATATCCCCCGAGTATGTGTCGGATATGAATAAGTAGTTCCCCTACACTTCATTCCAATTACCCTCTTGTGCCAGTCAAGGGAGCTATGCGAGGCGTACCCCAGCGCTCGAACGAGCCCTGGTTTGGAGTCCCCAAATTCAGAATTACGTTGATTTTGGCTGTCATTTTGGCGGGCACTGGACTTCACCTCCCATCTGCATCTGCAGCGCAGGGTCAATTCCTACTCAGCAGTATGGGACTAACTGGCCCAGTTAAATCTGGAAAAGCAACATCCGGCTTCGTGACTGGCTTGAAGCCACCAATCTTTGTTAACTCGATTACAGGCGCCGTGGTCACCCCCCAAGCCACCACCACGAAGGGTCCGCTAACCTTCCCAACCACGAGTTCGAGCGGGAAAACCGGCACAGGCAAGACGGGCACGACCTCTGGCAATACGTCCTCCGGTTCTGGCGGCGGAGTTGATGCAATCACCAATGCCGCCGCCGGGATTACAGGCGGCTCGGTCACCATTGGTGCGCGAGGACAGCAGGGGATTCAAGGATTGCAGGGGCTGGTCGGACCTGAAGGTCGAGCAGGACCTCAGGGTCCACAAGGTCTTCAAGGTGTGCCAGGTGCTACAGGGACCCCAGGCGCACAGGGGATTCAAGGTATTCAGGGTCCAGCAGGGCCTCAAGGCGAAACGGGCGCAACAGGTGCGACGGGTGCCACTGGTCCGGCCGGTGAAAGCGGAGCCGCAGGTGCGGCTGGGGCAAAAGGCGATACTGGCGCACAAGGTCCGGCAGGTCCCGCCGGGCCTCAAGGCCCTGCCGGTGTGGGCGCACAAGGACCAGCCGGTCCGGCAGGTTCGGCAGGAGCACAAGGTCCGGCAGGTGTTACGACAACAGTCATTGTGGACGGCACAGGAACGGTCATCACCGGACCCACTGGACCGCAAGGTCCAGCGGGCGCTCAAGGTCCTGCGGGCGCTCAAGGCCCTGCGGGTCCTGCGGGCGCTCAAGGCCCTGCGGGTCCAGCCGGTCCAGCCGGTCCAGCGGGTAGTGGAAGCGGAGCTTCTGGCCCCTCCGGTCCAGAAGGTCCAACTGGGTCACAAGGTCCTCAAGGCTTAACCGGTCCCCAAGGACCGGCAGGTCCAGCGGGCGCGCAAGGCGTGGCGGGTGCCGCTGGCCCCTCTGGCCCAGTAGGTCCAGCCGGTCCGGCGGGTCCAGCAGGCTCGAGCACAGGTGTCTCTGGACCAACGGGAGCCACCGGTTCGACCGGGGCCACGGGAGCAACGGGTGCAGCAGGGCCTTCCGGTCCCACCGGCGCCCAGGGAAGCCAGGGCCTCCAAGGACTGCAGGGCATTCAAGGAATTCAAGGAGTGGCAGGGCCCTCCGGCCCCTCGGGACCTGCAGGATCTGGCGGCCCCTCGGGACCGACGGGAGTTGACGGGGCCACCGGGGCAACAGGGGCCACGGGAGCAACAGGAGCAACAGGAGCAACAGGAGCAACAGGACCTTCCGGGCCTTCCGGCGCCCAGGGAATCCAAGGGTTAACTGGACCTTCAGGCCCTTCGGGACCTGCGGGATCTGCCGGCCCGTCAGGGCCCTCCGGTCCTTCGGGACCTGCAGGATCTGCCGGCCCGTCAGGCCCCACGGGAGCCACCGGTTCGACCGGGGCCATGGGAGCAACGGGTGCAGCAGGGCCTTCCGGTCCCACCGGCGCCCAGGGAAGCCAGGGCCTCCAAGGACTGCAGGGCATTCAAGGAATTCAAGGAGTGGCAGGGCCCTCCGGCCCCTCGGGACCTGCAGGATCTGGCGGCCCCTCGGGACCGACGGGAGTTGACGGGGCCACCGGGGCAACAGGGGCCACGGGAGCAACAGGAGCAACAGGAGCAACAGGAGCAACAGGACCTTCCGGGCCTTCCGGCGCCCAGGGAATCCAAGGGTTAACTGGACCTTCAGGCCCTTCGGGACCTGCAGGATCTGCCGGCCCGTCAGGCCCCACGGGAGCAACAGGAGCAACAGGACCTTCCGGGCCTTCCGGCGCCCAGGGAATCCAAG
>CAYXIS010000027.1:16930-20038 GCA_964465545.1 uncultured Bifidobacterium sp.
GACCTGCAGGATCTGCCGGCCCGTCAGGCCCCACGGGAGCCACCGGTTCGACCGGCGCCACGGGAGCCACCGGTTCGACCGGCGCCACCGGTCCGGCCGGGGCAACAGGTTCCTCAGGCCCATCCGGCCCATCGGGCCCCTCGGGATTGACAGGACCTACAGGACCCAGTGGTCCATCTGGTCCTTCGGGTCCATCTGGTCCTTCGGGTCCTTCGGGTCCATCCGGTCCTTCGGGTCCATCCGGTCCTTCGGGTGCAACAGGCCCCACGGGTCCCACCGGTTCAGTTGGAGCGATCCTGAGCGGTGCTGGTGCGCCGGCAGCCGCACTCGGCGATGTAGGGGCTCTGTATTTCGACACGACTAACAGTGTGATTTATGGACCAAAGGTCAATGGCGTCGGGGGCGTATGGCCGGTCGGTACATCGAATTACTTGGGCACAAACGTCTCAGCTATTTACGCTCCACTTGCGAGCCCAACTTTCACAGGAACGGTTGATCTCTCAGGTGCGACGGTAACACTGCCTGCAAATCAAGCGCTGACAACGCCGGTGATTACGGGTGCAATTACTGGAACAGGATTTAGCGCGACTCTTGCCGCGCTCTCGGGTTCTTACACTCTTGGCGGAACGGCGACTCTCACATCTCCCGTTATCAATGGCGCAATGACTGGTACCGGATTCAATGCAACCCTTGCTGCTCTCACCGGTGCCTACACAATTGCTGGCAATCCAACGTTTAATGGCACTGTTACGTTGCCTTCTGGTCAAGCCCTTGTCTCACCGGCAATTACAGGAACAGTCACTGGTGCTGGCATCGTGGGCGTATATGCGCCGCTAGCATCTCCAACCTTCTCTGGCACCGTCACGTTCCCTGATGGCGCAACTTCTACAACCACGGGATTGACAATGGCATCGGCGAAGACGATCGTCTTGGGTGCGGGGACATCTGGTGCAGAGCCGCTGCAATTCTTAACTGGCGCCGCGTTCTTGTCGACGCCTACGCAAGGTGCTGTGGAATTTGATGGCAACAGTTTGTTTACCACGGGCGATACGACAAATGGGTCGGGACGCCAGATAATTCTCGCTGCCCAGTATGGGAAATTGGCTGCTGGTGCCACGGTTGCTAGCGGTGGGGCGTTCTTCACGGCAACCGTCCGTCCTGCCTTACTTGCTTCCCACCTTTATCGTTTCGAGTATGACTTGAAGTTCACAAAAAATACAGCGGGGACGATCACGCTTTCGTTTGCCAACTCTGCTTCGACGACCCTTCAACTGAGCGCGCTTGCCAATCTCATTGTCCAAGGAGCATCGGGCACAATTGCGACGAACGCCAATATTCTTAATATTGTCGCGAATGGTGCCGCCACCACAACATCAGCAGCTTCATACTCAATAGCAAACAACGGGGCAATGGCTCTGAAAATCTCCGGTACTGTCATTCCGACAGCGAACACTCGTCTGCAATTGAATGTGACTGATAGTGCTGGCACGATTACCTCGGCCCTTGGAAGCAACTTTTTGTTCACCGATCTTGGTTCAACAAATACGGTCGGAAACATTGGCTAGCAATTCCTCACGGAGGCCAAATTAAGTGAGCGAGGGCAGCGACGGAATGGTGCGAAAAGTCTTTTTTACGATTATCGGCTTCTTAGTTATCGGCGTGCTTGTTTTCGTGGGGATTCAATATGGCCTCCATTTGAATCGAACAAAAGACATGAAGGCCACTTCAGGTGAGGTGGCACTTTCCCGGGGAGAGTTGCGGGATGTCGTGAGATCCAAACACCTGAATGTCTATTGGGTTGGTCCAGTTGAGGGAAACAAGTACTCGATATTCGTTCCAAAAACGGGGGTTGCTGTCGTTCGGTACATACCTCCGGGAGCAAGTGTCACCGATGCATCGCCATCCTTTCGACTCGTGGCCACCTATGTGCAGAAGGATGCGTTCGCGACCACGCAACTTGCGGGGGCAAAGGAGGGCAACCTTGGTTTCATCAACATCGATGGCAATGCCGTGTTCTACGTTAAAACGCGACCTACCAACGTTTATGTCGGAATAAAGGGTCACGACGTTCAACTGGAAATCTTCGATCCTGGCCAGGATCAGGCCGTTGCCCTCGCTCTTTTTAGAGGTCAGATTCAGCAGATTAAGTAGTTTCTTGTGATGCGAATTGCCTTCCTTCACTCCTCAGAAACAGCGCTTTTTGGCTATCCACGAGTACAATTTACCGAGCGCACGTGCTGGCACCCAGGAGGAATATCACTGTGATGGAAGCAAAAGACGACGAGACACCTTCTGAAGTTGAATCCAGTGAACCAGTCGCCCCTCCCGTGGAGCCAGAATCGACACCAAAGAAGAAGAACAATGCGACGGAGGCAAAAGAGGATGAGGCAACCTCTGTCGCTGATTCCAGCAAACCAGTCGCCCCTCCCGTGGAGCCTCAAGAGGAAGTAACCCCAACTGAGGAACAGGTTGAAGAAGCTGAAATCTCGGAGAAGAAAAGCTCTCGCAAAGTTTTGACGTGGATCGTGATTGCGATCTTGCTTGTCGGAGGGTTCTTCTTAGTTAGGGACCAGCGCAGTGGAAATGACCTTGCGAAGATCCAAGGCAAGGTCGCGCTCTCTGCCGATGAACTTCGCAACGTCGTGGTGGCCAAGAAGCTCACTGTCTACTGGGCGGGTCCGCAAGAAGGTGCAAAGTACACACTCATCGCAACGACTCCCGGTGTCGCATTTGTTCGCTACTTACCCGGCGGCGTCGGTCTCAATGACACCAAGACTCTTTTCCGGGCTATTGGCACTTACGCGCAGAAGAATGCTTTTGCCGTGTCAACTGCGGGCGCGGCAGCAAACGGCAACGTTGGTTTCGTCAATGCCGACGGCAACGCCGTCTTCTATGCCAAAGCACGGCCATCAAATGTTTACATCGGAATTAAAGGCAAGGACATACAGGTCGAAGTATTTGATCCCGTAGTGGATCAGGCACTTGGGCTGGTACTAGTAAAGAATCAAGTTCGCCAGATCAGTTAGTGAACGTGGTTGCCCAGCTTCTGCTAGCCAACTTGGTACTGACCAAATAGAAGGGCGCTTCACAGTGAATGAGAACAGTTCC
>CAYXIS010000028.1:0-19971 GCA_964465545.1 uncultured Bifidobacterium sp.
GACGATCGAGTTCATCTCCTCTCTTCTCGGCGGCAAGAACCCCGTCATTCGTGTTATGCCGAACACGCCGACTCTGGTCGGAGAGGGGATGGCCGCCATGTCTGTTGGCCCATACGTGAGCATCGCTCAATCGAAATTTGTACGCGATTTCTTATCGGCAACTGGTCGAGTTGTTGAAGTTGATGAGAAACTGCAAGACGCGGTGACGGCAGTCAGTGGGTCGGGTCCCGCTTACTTCTTTAGTTTTGTCGAAGCGATGGTGAAGGCCGGAACAGAACTTGGATTGTCGAATGAGATCGCCACTGAACTAACGATCCAAACAATGGTCGGCGCTGCAAAATTACTCGCGACATCGGGAAAGAGCCCAGCGATACTTCGCGAAAACGTGACCAGTCCCAACGGGACAACTGCGGCCGCTCTTGCATCCTTTGCTGAATCTGATCTTGCCTCCGTCGTAAAGAGGGCGATGGTTGCCGCCCGCGATCGTTCGCAAGAACTGGCGTGAAGGCAAGCCCGTGAAAAAGTTGTCCATAGTTGTTTCGTCTGCACTGCTGTTAGCGGCATTCCCTTTGCTTGCACAAGGTGCGACCAAGACCATCGTGCAGACACCTATGACCATGGTTGCCAGGCTTTCGGGTTCTGACCAGACGGTAGGCATGGTTGTCAGAGGCAAGATGATCTATCTCTTCGGTACAGTCACGGGTGTTGTTAGCACTGATGGATTTATCCAGGCCCTGGACTCCGCCGGAACCGTGCAGTGGTCCTTGCCGCTGGATAACGGTTCAAACGAAATCGCAACAGCAGCAACCTCGGATTCCGCTGGAAATATCTGGGTGGTTGGCACGTCGCAGACTGCGCCGGTTTCGCCTGGCCCGTCAGCGAGCCCCTCGCCAAGCGATTCGACTACCGCAACGTCCGCAACAGCGCCGACGTCTACTGTTCTTAATCCCGATGGTGTGAGAGTTGATGCCCTTATTCCCATGCGGCCTGACCTCACATCACTTTCGCTCTGGAAGATTTCGCCTTCAGGCACCTTGCTTGCGACCTATACAAGGGAAATGGGATCGGCATTCTTTGCACGGGGCGTGAACGTCTCGAACGACTCCATTGCAGTAGTAGGAGTGATTTCTACTGCATCTGGGCTTGCAGGTCTCCTCATTCAAGCCGACTTAAGCGGGACCTTCGGCAAGCCGCTCATCGTGGGCAAGGCGGATACACAACTGACCGCACTTACAAAGAAGAGCGATGGTTCTCTCGTGTTGTTGGGGAGCAGCTCGGAGACGATCGCCAAGCAAGGGCGCAAGGGCATTAAGGATGGAATCATCGTCGTGGTGTCGTCCGTCGGAAAGATCACCTCGATTGTTCGAAGTTCCAACACTGCAAGCACGCGCTGGTGGCTGAGCGGGACCAAATCCTTATTTCTTGGCGGGGTCGCGATTGGAAAAGTAAAGACAGAGGCAGTTGTCACGAAATTTGGATCCACACTCGTTCCGTCATGGACGATGCGCTTTGACTCATCTGGCCCCGCCTTCACCGCGGACAGTTCGTCCTCTCATTTCCTTCTCTTCCCGTCCGTCGGGGCAATTGCCGGGGTGAAGGGTTGGAAACCCAGTAAGCCGTCCGCATTGGTGGTGAGTCTTGACTCAAAAGGCGTCCCGAACGGGGCTTATGGGGCCTCTGCCATCGAGGCGCCGGTGGCGATCGGATACAGCCGTGATTTGGGGTTAGTGGTGTTAGGTCGGGGGCCAGCAGGCGTTTCGGTCTTTCGTACACTTCCAAGGTAACCTAACCTCCTTGGGCCTCGATGGGTCTTGAGGTCAGAAATACCTAAAAGGAGATTGTGGCGAATGGGTTCAGTAATCAAGAAGCGACGCAAGCGGATGGCAAAGAAGAAGCATAAGAAACTTCTGAAAAAGACCCGTATTCAGCGTCGCAACGCCAAGTAAGTCTTTTCGACTCTTCTCTTTACGGCTTTAGAAGCGCTAATTTTCCGCCGACGGAAGCGACTGCGTAGCGAACTTTATTGACCGTTACCCAGTCGCTGTCTATTGGCACTGAGTTTTGGAAATTCGAAACAAGGCTGATCGTTGCTTTTCCGACAACAGGTTTCAATTCGGTCGTGCAAATTCGATCTTGGCATCCAAAGGCAAGAGTGCGATTGTCGATGCTCAAGGGCGAGGTCGGTAAGCCGAATCCGTCGATCGTGATCGTCGCGGGTGGCGATTGATCTGAGATATTGTCCCATCGAATCTGAGTCGGCCGTGGCAGAGATACGCCGCTTGCTGTGAGCCAGCTTGCGATAACCCCGTAGGCGGTCTTGTTCAAGGAGACGTCGTAGCCAGCAACAGCGACGCCGCCCCCTGACGTATCAAGTGTCCTGTAAGCCCAGTTGGACGATATTCCCGTTCGAGTTGCTAGCCGCACTTCTCCCGACGTCGCCTGTTTCTGTTGATTCACAACAAGGACAGAATCATAAAGAACAGTGACTCTTGATCCAACGGCGACCGCACGTAAATGCACTCCGACATCGCCCGTCGTGCGATTGTCCGTTTTGCGGTCGCCATCGACAATCTCATAGTTCCACTTACCCGAAGCCCCTTTTGTCGCACCGAGAAGAATGCCTTGAGTTTCGTCGCGATAGAAGACTTGGATGGCGACTGCGGTACTCGCACACGCATTGCTAACGCTGACTTCGCTGGCAGTTCGGACGCGATTAACTTGCTCATAGGGTTGAACGATCGGACCATTTCCGTCCACGATTTCGTATTTGAAATTGGTGCCGTCGAAGGTGGCGTGCCGAAGGTCTTTGTCAACAAGGTCCGCATAGAAAATGTGCAGTATTTGCGATTTGCCTGAACCGCCTGTACAGACCGACACCGGTCCAGAAACGTCGTGCAATGTCCGTCCTGCGCTACCACCGCGGCCATCCACGGTGAGTTTGCGCCAGCCCTTCCCGTTCCAGATCGCGAGTTTCACCCATCCGCGTTTACCATCTGTGTAGACGATTGCAGGTTGCGTCTGGAAAAGTGTTGTCGCAACGTGTTCCCCATCCGCCAGCGAATCTAGAATCGCTGGCTTCCAGGCCGGTTGTGGTGTTACCGGATTTGTCTGCACGTTTTCAGATTGACCCAATTGATTTCGGGAATAGATCGAGAAGGTATATGTCAGTCCGTTCTTCAGACCTGAAATCAACACAGGGCTCGATGTGACCGAGATTTCCTCCCCAGTCCGGATGTTTTTGACTGCATAATCAGTGATTTGCGCGGTGCGACTGTTAGTGGGCAGGTCGAATGTGATAACCGCTGATTTGTCCCCGACAAGGGCTGCGACATTTCGCGGGGGCAGAGGCATCGTGCTCGCGATACCAGCCGGCGGTTTGTTCCTTAGATCCTGGAGCATGGCAACGAGTAGTGGGCCAGGTTGATGGAAAACTTCTCCTGCATCCAAGTTAGGCGTCATGACGGAATTGAGCCCAGTCGAAGAAAAAGTTGCTTCGTCTAAATGACTGACTGAAGAGCCGACCTCATAACGCGAGGGGGTGAAAAGCAGCGGCTTGACCCCATTGTTGGCCGCAATACCCAGCGGCCCAGACCAGACCAAGGGACTTGTGAGCGCCGTGCCAAGTTCTAGCGAGGGAGAAGGAAAATCTGAAAGACGGCGACCATCGGCTGTTTGAGCATATGCGTCGAAGGGGGTGGGTTGATCAAGAATTCCATATTTGAAAAAGGTGTCGTAGGCGTCGGTTGAGAGGAAGCCAAGTCCATGGCCGAGTTCATGAATGAAGACCGACTCTAGGTCGTATTCGGATGATGTCGGCTTTCCGTCATTTCGTTGATCCCAACTTGCATTTGAATTTGCCTGGATGACGATCTCCGGGCTGTTCTTATCGAGGTCGTCTCCTGCAAGTGCATTTGCCAATGCAGAGGGGTACCAGAGGGTGGAATCAGGCGCCCCCGCAAATCCCGAGAAGTAGTTGCCAGGCCGGGCACTTCCAAGAACTCCTGAAGTGGATGACCGCCCCCACGTCGCCTCAACGGTGATGGGAACGGTCGATGCAAAGTTCGCAGACCATACATCGATGGCGGCTTGCACGTCGTTCTTGGCCCACGTCGGGAAATTGTTGTACGTAACTACAAACGTGCTCTGTTTCGCAAGATGTGCGCCGCTGCTGTTTGTTGATTCAAGACTCTTAGTCGGAGGACCAGCATAAGTATGCCCCCATACCGTGGAGGCTCTTTCGTGAACGATCGAGAGAGCCTGAGCTTGGGGCACCGAGATGAGGCCAGCCAGAATCGCAACGAGGGCAATGCCTGCGCGAATGGGGAGTCTTCGTCGGGTATGCATATTGGGAAACCGTAGCAGGGTG
This sequence comes from uncultured Bifidobacterium sp., assembly GCA_964465545.1. Lineage (GTDB taxonomy): Bacteria > Actinomycetota > Actinomycetes > Nanopelagicales > Nanopelagicaceae > QYPT01. The sequence continues at coordinate 4,367 of CAYXIS010000028.1, forward strand.
AGATGATCTGACGGTGGCCTCCAGACGACTCTCAAGCGGGCTAAGCCGAGGGAGATGAAGGTTTGACCATGCGAAACCTTGTCACCGTCTATACCCGAGCGGGCTGCCATCTCTGTGAAGTAGCCATCCAAACCCTCGAATCGCTGCAGACGGAATTACAGTTCGATATAGAAAAGCGCTTTATTGAGGGTGACCCTGTTCTGGAAGCGAAATATGGGGAGCAGATCCCGGTCATCCAGATCGACGGGGAACACCACGATTTCTACCGGGTGGACCCAGATCGTTTCAGATCTTCCCTTGATAGACATCGTCGGCGTCAATAATTCTGTAGGAATACCCTTGCTCGGCCAGGAAACGCTGACGGTTCTGCGCAAAATCTTGGTCGATCGTGTCGCGCGAAACAACTGAGTAGAAACGGGCGGTGCGCCCGTCGGCTTTGGGACGCAGAATCCGACCGAGGCGTTGTGCCTCTTCTTGCCTTGAACCGAAAGCCCCTGAAACTTGAATCGCCACTGATGCTTCCGGCAAATCAATGGAGAAGTTCGCGACTTTCGAGACGACCAAGCATTTGATCTTTCCTTGGCGAAAAAGACCGAACAGGTGCTCTCGCTCTTTGATCGGGGTATCACCTTTGATTATTGGGACATTCAAAACTGCTTGCAATTCGTCGAGTTGGTCGATGTACTGGCCGATGACAAGGACTTGATCGTCAACGTGATGTTTCACCAACTCCTCAACGATTTTTCGTTTCGTGACAGTGGTTGCACAATGTCGATATTTATTTTCAGGTTCGGCAGTTGCATAGGCAAGCCGCTCCTGCTCTGTAAGGGTTACGCGAACCTCAATGCACTCGGCTGGAGCAATGTAACCCTGTGCCTCAATTTCTTTCCATGGCACATCGAATCTCTTAGGACCGATGAGTGAGAAGACTTCTCCTTCGAGTCCGTCTTCTCGGACAAGTGTTGCGGTCAATCCAAGACGGCGTCGCGACTGAATATCGGCAGTGAATCGGAATATCGGCGCGGGAAGAAGATGAACTTCATCGTAAATGATCAATCCCCAGTCGTGGGTGTCAAAGAGATCAAGGTGGGAGTAAACACCGCCTTTTTTCTTGGTCATCACTTGATAGGTCGCAATAGTGACGGGCCGAATTTCCTTCTTGGAACCGGAGTATTCGCCGATTTCATCTTCGTTCAAGGTCGTGCGGAGAAGGAGTTCTTCTCGCCATTGCCTTGCGGCGACGGTATTCGTCACGAGAATGAGCGTGGTGGCCTTGGCATGCGCCATTGCTGCTGCGCCGACGATTGTCTTGCCGGCGCCGCACGGAAGAACTACGACGCCTGATCCACCGTGCCAAAAACCTTCCGCCGCGAGTTCTTGGTAGGGGCGAATCTTCCATCCATTTTGCACGAGATCGATCTCATGATGCTGCCCGTCTACGTAGCCCGCGAAATCCTCTGCTGGCCATCCCAAGCGCAAAAGTGACTGCTTTATATGCCCCCGTTGGCTTGGATGAACCGCCACAGTTTGGGCATCTATTCGCGCACCAAGCAGGGGCGCGATCTTCTTCGCTCTAATAACTTCTTCAAGCACGGCGGTGTCGGTGGTAACAAGGATGAGGCCGTGTACAGGGTCGGCCTCCAGTCGCAGCCGTCCGTAGCGTGACATCGTCTCGGCGACATCAACCAGAATTGAATGCGGAACCGCGTAACGCGAGTACTTGATTAGTGTGTCGATCACTTGCTCTGCGTCGTGACCAGCAGCGCGTGCATTCCAAAGTCCTAGGTTGGTCAGGCGGTAAGTGTGTATGTGTTCGGGGGATCGTTCGAGTTCAGCGAACGGGGCGATTGCCCGGCGACACTCGGTGCTTAGCGGGTGATCGATATCAAGGAGCAGAGTCTTATCGCTCTGAACAATTAACGGTCCATCAGTCATTGAGTAAGTCTTTAATAAAGTGGTGGAGGAAATTGATGCGCTCATCGATTGCGGAGATGCTGACCCATTCACTCAAAGCATGCGCACCCGCACCGACCGCGCCGAGCCCATCGAGTACTCGGGCCCCAGCAGCGGCTGCGAAATTCCCATCGCTTGCCCCACCAACGCTTGCGCATCCAAGTTGCATCCCTAGTTTCTGCGCAACCTTCTCTGCTCGTTCGTATAGGTATTCTGTGGAACTTGGCTCAAGAGGTGGACGATTCAACCCACCGGAAATCTCAATGCGCGCGTCCTTAAGCGTTGGCTGCAGAGAGCGAATTGCCTCGTCAACTCGAACGAGGTCTACCTGAGAAAAGGAACGAACGTCGATGTCGAGCACCGCGTGGTCTGGAACCGTGTTGGTTGTGTTTCCCGATCGCAAGACGGTTGGAACGACTGTAGTTCCGTGCTCCGCGTTTTCCAGTGCCGACAACTTCAGAACAACATGAGCCATCTCCGTTGTGGCATTGACACCCTTTTCGGGTTCCAATCCTGCATGGGATGCACGCCCGTGAACGATCACTTGGTACATGGCCGTGCCTTTGCGCCCGATCTTCACTTTTCCGTCGAGGGCGGCTTCAAGGACGAGTACTGCCTTGGCACCTCTCGACAATTCCTGGATCAATTCTTTGGATGTTGCACTGCCACTTTCCTCATCCGAGGTGGCGACAAGGGCAACCGAGCCTGTAATCCCCTTCAGCGCATAGAGGGCCTGAACAAAGCCCGCCTTCATATCGAAGATTCCTGGGCCACGGGCGACATCTGCCTTGACCTCCCACAAAGGCTTGAACGAACCCTTGGGCCAGACGGTGTCCAGATGTCCCAAGAGGACGATTTCTGGCTTCTCGGCTCCCCACCAGAAGACGGGCCGACCATTGATCTGTCGAATCTGAGCAGGAGATTCGAGCACCTTCTGGGCAATATCCAAGGCCAGTCCCATTACTTCGTTGCACGCGGCCAGGTCCTCAGTGGGCGATTCGCATCGAACAAGGATTTCCAGTGCTTCTAGGGCATTGGGGACTGTGGGCATACCTTCTATTCTGCCGTACTTCCCTTCCTTCTGGGTGCCAATGCCTTGGTGCCCCTTGGTGGCTCAAGGTGAATCGAAGTTGGGCGCGGAGAGAGCCAAGGTCCGAGACCCATTACTCCGAGCAATTAAGGTTTCTGAAATACTTCTGGCACCGCTGGTTTGGCAGGTGAAAAGGCTCGGCTAATTGCCGGGTCTTTTTGCTTTTCCACGTATTTAGCGAATCCACACCGTTCTTGGGCGAAGGCAGTTTCTTGGACAACCCCACTAGTCATTAACGCAACCCCATTCATTCGATTCTCGGCGTATTGATGACTGGTCATTTATGCAATCCTCGTCCCGTTGGCATTTCGAGGCATAGACATCAGGAACAGCATGGGCCACAATTCCCAGATAAGAGATTTGGACAGATGTCATGGGCGATAGTGCGATGGATCAATTCCTAATCATCCCGCTTGTTCTCATCGGACTATTTGCAATTTTCGGTTTTATGGCGTGGCTCTCGAGGAATAAACCTGACTCATTTTTCTATCGATTTGCACAATGGGGGATTAGTTTTCTTGAGAACTGGAGATAGCAGTTTCGTTGGAAATTGAACACAGAACCATGGGCAACCCCACTAGTTATTAATGCAACCCATTGAGGATATTCATGCCTTAGTTACACTCTGCCAATGACTGAGAATTATCGTGAATTGCCTAAGAAACTAGTCGCTGGAGGCGTAGCCATCGTCGATAAAGACCGGCGCGTGCTCTTGGTTGAGCCAACTTACAAAGATACGTGGGAAATTCCAGGTGGCACGGTCGAAATTGATGAATCCCCGCGAGATGCGGCGAGAAGAGAATGCCGCGAAGAACTAGGATTCGATATTGAAATAGGACGGCTCCTCGTTGTCGATTGGGTATCCCAGGGGCAGACGCCAGGAGATGGCCTCATGTTTATATATGCAACGGGTCCAGTGGATTCCTCCCGAATCGCCCTTCCCTCAGACGAACTTCGCTCTTGGCAGTGGTGCGACAACGAGGCCGTGATGGCCCGCGTCCCAAACTACAAAGCCCGCAGGATATTTGCCGCAATAGATGCTTTGCTCAATGGCACTTTTAAGGAATTAGAGAACGGGAATCACCGATAAGTTGAGTCGGGTACTTGCACCACCAACACGGCTTGTGTGCAACCAATTGAGTGAATTCCCATCTGGTTAAAGCGGAGCTACTCCCGTGATGCGAGGGATCCTGAAGGTTTGGATCTCACCAGTGCCATGGTCTCGTGCTACAAGCGAGCCTGCGCTGATGCTGAGAGGGTCGATGATTCGATGGGTAACCGCGCCGTTGTTGTCTGCATATCCGATTGACAGCGTTTGTCCTTCAACGATGAATTTGTGCAACAAGTCCAGAGTTTCGTTGGCTGTGGTTCGAGGAAGTGAACCGAGGGCGTTGGCGGCGATCTCGCGAAGTGATGTCTGTTTATGACTTGAGCGCTCTGCTACGCGAAGCGCGCGCAGTGCGGCAGTCAACGTTTCCTCGGTTGGGGTTTCAATCTCACCAATCACTCTGGGTGGGCGAGGCTTTGATTTCGCACGGTTTACGCGTTGACCGGTGATCAAGATACCTGTACTCGATTCTGCTGCTGGCATGTATCCGGCACCGCGAAGGGCGATCATCAATTCGTTTGCATCAAGGTCGCAGACGAGAACTTCTGAGGCAATTCTGCGCAGCGGAAATCCTTCAAGTTTCCTATCGCTGATTATCTGGGTTAGAAGTGTGGGATCTTCGCATCGAAGATATGAACTTGTATTTCCCACTCGCAGTCGACCATGGCGTTTTGCTACATCGCCGATCAAATAATCCAGAGGCTGTGGCACAGGCGTCTTTGATGTTTTGCGGAGAAAGTCCTTTATTTCCTCCCCCGTCTTGCCATGATCCAGACCTCGCCGGATGGAGGATTCGCTGAACCGATAGACAGTTGCGCCACCGCGGCTTTCAATATCTGCGATGGAGTCCAATACTCGCGCGATACCGATTTCTAGGCGGCCCGGGGCAATTGCCGTGTTGTCGCTCTGAATCAGAATATGGTTGATTGGTTTGGGCAAGTCCGAGTCGATTCCACAATCATCTCGGCCATTCAAGAATACGAGGCCGTACTTTGAGATTGCACCTTGTCCTGTAATCCCCAGCCATTCGGCCTCTCGAAGGGTCCATCGAACAAGGTCGACTTGGAATCCTGGGTTACGCCTTGCCGGCGCCCTCCACTTGATGAGCGCAAGGAGTGCTTCAACATTGGGGGAAATTTCGAGATGTTGGGCGAGTACCTCCAGAGTTAGTCTGCGAGTACTTGATGCGCTTACGCGATCGAGTTCGGGACCTAAGGCAGAGATATGTTTCGAATCAGCTCGACCGACTAACCCGCTTACACGAGAAGTAATTAGCCAAAGAGAAACAATTGCACGCCACCGGGTCTGCGGGCTTTGCGTCAGCCAGACGTCAAAGGCGTGCGTTGGGAAAACTTGATCGTTCCCCTCTATAACAACCAAACCGCTCAAATAGACAAGCTCTGCAACGAATGCTGCGCAACTTTCGTCCACCCCGAGATGCTGTGCTGCAGCTTTTAGATCTCGCACGCCCAGACCCCCGGCACGGAGAGCACTTGGTGGCTCCTCCGACCAGAAGTTCAAGATCTCCTCGCACCATCGAAGGATTGTTGAAATGTTCGCGATGGCTGCTCGATCAGAAACTTTCTGCTGAACTGATCGTCCAGTGAGCACAGGCGGATTTGGTGAGGGGTGTTTGTGGATCTTGCCACCGCGCAAGTGGATCGCGACGTTGCGCGGAAGAATGACGGTGCGTTGATCAAGCGGGACAAGGAAGTTCTCTTTGAGAAGCCATGCGATTCCAGGTCCTGGATTGCGAATGTCTCCGACGCTTCCGCGAGGAGGACCCCAAGTGAGTTTTTCAAGGACTTTCTTCGCAGCATCTGGTGCCTCATCGAGTCTCTTCATCGACAACTTGGCCATCGAAGCAGGTCCCAACCCGGCGGGCTCATTTCCCAGTACTTCACGCAGGGAACTAGGAAGTCGGTACCCGTCCTTGGACTTATACAACAGTGCCATGTTGGCAAGATGCGGAATCACGAATTTCGCAGACGGATCAGTTACCGAGACGATCTCTTTTTCGCTCATGGGTTCATTAAGCGCAGCGCATGCTTCGAGTACTTGAAATTGCCACTCGTTCAGACGCTCAACGGCGCGGGAAAGGCTTGGTGCTGAGTTCGCACGGACTGCGAGCGAGGAGATGTCATGAGGGACCGGTGAGACTAAATCAGGCCTAAGCGCAAAAAGTGAGAGTAGGTCGGAGTCATCTAACCCACGAAGGTAGTCTGCAAAAGAGCGCGTTTCCATAACCGCTCTACATTAGCGGGTGATCTGCTTTGGTGTTTACCTATCTTTATTTCTTCGAGGTGTCAGAAGTACGCCTATGGCTGCTAGCCAACTAACCACGGGTCCAAGCAGTCGGTTGAGCGCTTGAGCGCGGCGGAAATCGTGAATCGGCCATGACTCTCGCAAGGCGCGGATGCGAAGGACGGCGTCTGGGTTGATCGCACTTGGATGGCCTACTGCCAAAAGCAGAGGAAGGTCGTTATGGCTGTCCGAATACGCGTAGCACTCTGAGAGCTCGAAGCCGCGTTCTGCGGCCAATTCCTTGATAGCCGTTGCTTTCTCCTTGCCGTGAAGAAGGGTGCCTATCATCTGCCCTGTGTAGATTCCGTCTTTGACTTCGGCCCGGCTTCCGAGGGCGCCGGTGAAACCCAACTTCTGGCAGATGACCTGAGCCATTTCCTGGGAGGCGGCAGTGACAAGCCAGACTTCCTCATCATTGCTCAGATGTGTTTGAGCAATATCAATCGTGCCCTGCCAGAGCGCTGGTGAAACATGTTCGTCGTAAACTTCTTGAGCCAACTTCGCAATATCGCTTGCCTTCTGACCAGCGATAAAATTGGTCGCCGCATTCTGCAATCGCTTCATCTCCTCAGGCTTTTCTTTTCCTGAGAATCGAAATCGTAAATTCGCAACCACAAATCGTGAAATGTCGGCTTTGGTGAAAAACCCGCGTTGGTACATCCCCTTACCGAGGAAGTAGAGCGCGGACCCACGTATGAGCGTGTTATCGACGTCAAAGAACGCCGCACGTTTGGGGGTTGGGGTCATGTTCCTAGAGTAGCGATCAAAGCATCCCTTCGACGCTTTATGCTTTGCCCATGGCCTCAAGCGTTCATGTGATCCGACACGGTGAAGTCGAGAACCCTAAAAAGATTCTTTACGGGCGCCAACCTGGATGGCGATTGTCTGAGCGCGGAAAAGATATGGCGTTAGCCCTTGGCGAATGGTCGAAATCTATTGATCTTGGTGCGTTGCATGTGTCACCACTTCAGAGGGCGCAAGAAACAGCTTCGCCAATATCGGCGGCGCACAATATTGAGATAACAACCGATGAGCGTTTGATTGAGGCATCCAATGTTTTCGAAGGCGAGCCCTTTGGAATCGGAGACGGCGCGCTGCGGCATCCGAAAGCGTGGCGCCATCTCTGGAATCCATGGCGACCTTCTTGGGGTGAGCCGTATATGGAACAGGTGACTCGAATGCTCGCTGCGATCTTCTCCGCGCATGAGGCTGCTGGTGACAAGGACGCGATCTGCGTGTCCCATCAACTTCCTATTTGGATTTTGAGAAGCGCTGTGGAAGGTCGCCATCTGATCCACGATCCTAGAAGACGTGAATGCACGCTTGCCTCGGTGACCACTTTTCATTTCGATGATGAGAACATGATTTCGGGTGTGAGTTACTCAGAGCCCGCCCGTCACTTGCTCCCTGTGAAGAAGTAATGAAGGCTCCATATCGCGTTGCAGTTTTGGCGGTTGCTCTTTCTCTAGTTCTGACGGGTTGCGGTGGAGGCTCATCTACGGGATCAAGGAGTTACGTTGCCGGCAACGGAACGGTGACCTTTATCAAGCCTGCGGATAGGCAACTTGCGCCGAAGATTGAGGGTGCGACGCTTGAAGGCGGCACTTTTCACCTAGCCGCTGGCCAAATGGCGGTTATCAATGTGTGGGCGTCATGGTGTGCACCGTGTCGCGCCGAGGCTCCGGCGCTCGCGGCCTTATCCAAGACCTTTTCGGAAGTGAGTTTTGTTGGTGTCTTGACCCGGGACAGCACGGCTACGGCCAATGCATTTGTTCGACGATTTGTGATTCCGTATCCCACCCTGATCGATGATTCCATCCTTTTGGGCTTTCATAATTCGCTAGTGGCGAATGCAATTCCGTCGACAGTTGTGATCGACAAAAATGGGAAAGTGGCCGCACGAATCTCCGGTGAGATCACCGTTGCCTCATTGACAGATGTGATTGATCGGGTGAGGGCAGAATGAAAGACCTATTTGTAAATCAAATAATGGATGGGGCCTTACTTGTTGCATTTCCGTTCGCGATAGTTGCAGGGTTGATCTCCTTTCTTTCGCCATGCGTTCTTCCCCTAGTGCCTGGCTACCTCTCCTACGCGGCTGGCATGTCAAAGAGCAGAGGGCGGGTCCTTGCAGGATCGCTACTTTTCATTCTCGGATTTAGCGTTCTCTTCGTCTCATATGGCGCTCTCTTCGGCGGTCTCGGCTCGAAGATTCTCAATCACCAAGGCGTGATTACCCAAGTGCTCGGTCTGTTCACGATTGCACTGGGGCTTATCTTTATGGGCAAGTTTCCAATGATGCCCGTGTATAAACCGAAGATTTCAACGGTAGGCGGCCTTGTTGGCGCACCCTTGCTCGGATTTCTTTTCGGAGTTGGCTGGACGCCGTGTATCGGTCCGGCACTCGCGGCCGTGGAGACTCTTGCCTTCGAACAGGCCAGCGCTTGGCGAGGTGCCTTCTTGTCGCTGGGCTACTGCATAGGACTGGGCATTCCTTTTATTCTCACTGGGCTTTTCCTGGATCGCTCTGCGAAGTTGCGTAGGTTCATCTCAAGGCGAGGCAACGTCATAACCAATATTGGGGGAGTCCTCATGATCCTCATTGGCCTGCTCCAGGTCTTCGGTGTTTGGAATGACATCATGAATTCCCTGCGTTCCTCCATATCCAACTTTATCCCGGTGGTCTAAATGAGCGACCAGAGCGACCTACCCGAGCTTGGCCTGATGAGCCTTCTGCGCTTTGTTTGGAGGCAACTCACGAGCATGCGCACCGCGTTGATTCTGCTGCTTCTATTGGGCGTTGCATCGATTCCCGGGTCTTTGATCCCACAACGTCCGCAGAATCCGATGAAGGTTCAGGACTACTTCGCAAACGATCCCACCCTTGCTTCGTGGATGAATCGCTTCTCCCTATTTGACGTCTACGGCTCCCCTTGGTTTAGCGCCATTTACATTCTCCTCTTTATATCCCTTATCGGATGCGTTCTTCCTCGCACTTTTGATCATCTCAAAGCCAGTCGGGCATTGCCGCCCGTGACTCCGGTGAATCTGGATCGGATGGAATTCTTCCAAACATGGCACGGGGGCGGAGACGAACTATCCAAGGCAAGGAACTGGTTGGAAGGCAAACATTTCCGCATTCGCGAATTTGAAGGATCGATATCTGCTGAAAAGGGATACTTGCGTGAGACCGGCAATCTCTTCTTTCACCTTGCGTTGATCCTGATCCTCGTCGGAGTCAGCCTCGGCGCTCTTTTTGGAATGAGGGGCGAGGCCATTGTTAACGTTGGCGAACGTTTCACTAATACGCCTACAACGTATGACAGTTTGAGTTACGGCAAACTATTTAGCGACCGGTCCCTTTCACCATTTGTTATCACCGTCGATGACTTCCAAGCCAAATATGACCCGGCAACAAATGCGCCTCGGGACTACACCTTGAAGGTAACGGCGGCCGATAAGCCAGGGGCCGCTAAAGTGAAGCGAATTATCAAAGTAAACAGCCCGATCAGTTTTGGAAGTACCAACGTCTATCTCCAAGCCAACGGGTATTCACCCATCGTCACGGTTCGCGACAAGTCTGGCGCGATTGTTCTGAGTGGCCCTGTCCCGTTCTTGCCCCAGGATGCCAACCTCACTTCTATCGGCGCAATAAAAGTTCCCGATTCAACGCCACAGTTGGGATTTGTCGCCTCCTTCTTGCCTACGGCAGCCCGTGACAAGGTCCGTGGTGGCATCTCTATCTACCCAGAGGCCCTTGATCCACGGCTCTTGTTCTCGGTGTGGGAGGGGGATCTGGGTCTAGATCGTGGAATACCTCAATCGGTCTATCGCATCGACACAACGAAGATGACAAAAATTGGGCTTGAATCTCTAGGTGTGGGTCAGACCTTCACGTTCTCTGAGGGCAGTATTCGATTCGATGGCATCGTTCAATGGGTCAACCTTCAGGTCGTTCGAGACCCTGGGAAAATGTATTCCCTTGCTGGGGGTATTCTGGCGATCCTTGGTTTGCTGGGCTCACTCTTCACCCGTCGCCGAAGAATTTGGATTCGCACCGCAGGGGAAGGGAAGGTTGAAGTGGCTGGCCTTGCAAGGAGCGGAGCCCCTGGCTTGGAAAATGAAATTGCATCCCTTGTTGCCGACTTACAGAAGGATGGAAAATGACGCACTCAACGTGGGCCTACCTCTCCAACTATTTGGTTTATTCGGCGATGGGCGTCTATACATTGGCCTTCTTCGGGCACGCCTACGAAACCGCTTGGGCAGTTCGTGCACCCCAAGACGAGAACGTGAAATCTGAAGGCAACCTTTTAGTGAAGACTCTTGATTACAACCGAACAGAGAAGGCTGGGCGCGTTGCCACCGCTTTCATGATCTTGGGATTCCTCCTTCTTTTTGCTGGGGTCGTGGCCCGCGGTGTTTCGGCTGGACGTGTTCCTTGGGGGAATATGTACGAGTTCTCGATTACAGGAGCACTCGCCTTTACCGGTGCTTATCTATTCGCTCTCAAGAAGTACGACCTTCGATGGCTGGGATTGCCGATTGCGACATTCGTACTTTTGATACTTGGGACGGCGATCACGGTTCTTTATCGCCCTAGCGCACCGTTGGTTCCGGCGCTCAAGTCATATTGGTTGGTAATCCACGTGTCGGCTGCGATCGTTTCTGGCGGAGTATTTCTCCTAGCCAACACGATTGCCGCGACCTATCTCTATTTGGATTCGATGGAGCAGAAGGGTGAACGAAAGGCGTGGGCGAAGCGCCTTCCGTCGTTGGAAGTTTTGGACCAACTTTCATATCGATTGGTTGCATTTGTGTTTCCACTCTGGACCTTTGCTGTAATCGCCGGAGCCATTTGGGCCGAGCATGCCTGGGGGCGTTACTGGGGTTGGGATCCAAAAGAGACCTGGGCATTTATTACATGGGTTGCCTACGCGGCATACCTGCACGCGCGAGTCACGGTCGGTTGGCGTGGTCGAAAAGCTGCGTGGTTATGTCTTTTCGCGGGCTCCACATTCTTGTTCAACTACGTCTACATAAATATCTGGGGCACGGGAAAGCACACGTACTCCGGGCTCTAGGACCGAACGACTAATTCTCTGCGGCGAAAAAGAAAGAATTACTAGTATTCGTAAATGACCCAATCGAGACGAATTATCGACCTGAGCCAGACAATTTTCTCCGGTCTCGTGACATATCCTGGATTGCCAGCGCCAGCCATCACCCCGCACCTAACGCGAGAAGAATCAAAGTCCCACTATGCACCGGGCACGGAGTTCGCAATCGATACGATCACAATGGTCGGCAACACAGGAACCTATCTGGATTCGCCATTCCATCGCTACTCGGATGGAGATGACTTATCTGAAGTGGATCTCGATAATCTAGTTGGTCTACCGGCAGAGGTATTTCATCTAACTGACATGAAGGGTCGAGGAATACCTGCCGAGATCTTTTTCGATCGGGAACTGACAGGAACAGCAGTCTTGTTGCATACGGGATGGGATCGTCACTTTGGCACCGAGCAATACGGGAAAGACGCGCCATTTCTCACTGAATCTGGCGCTCGATATTTAGCCGAAGTTGGTGTGAAACTGGTCGGAATCGACTCAGTCAATATTGATAACACGCAATCGGGAGGAGAGCGGCCCGCACACTCGATCCTTCTTCGGGCCGGAATCCTTGTCGTTGAACACCTAACTTGTCTTGATCAACTACCAATCCACGGTGCGCGCTTTACCGCCGTTCCGCCAAAGGTAAAGCATTTCGGCACCTTCCCGGTGCGTGCTTTTGCTGAAATCTAAGAGGTTTCTTATTCGGTTTTAGCGAACCTTGCACTGCCAGTTAACAGGGCAACAAGAACAACGACCACAAACATTGCCCAGCGAAGTTGGACAAAGTCGGCGATAACACCAATTGTTGGCGGGCCCACGATAAAACCAAAGTATGAAATCCCCGAGACCATGGCCACTGCTTGTGATGGAGCAACTTGACCCTTGAACTTCGTCGCGGCAATCGTTCCAGCCGCGCTAAAAAGCAGGGGGATCACTACTGAAAGTCCCATCCCAAGGAAGAACCAGCCGACAACAACGCCCACATTGCTACCAACAAGAAGCCCGATTGCTAGCCCCGAGCTTGCGATGGCGCCAGCCGCTGAGAGAATTCTTGGTGCGCCAAATCTGTGTGCAAGGCGGTCACCGGAGAATCGACCAATGACCATCGTGGTTGAAAAAGCGATGTAGGGAAGAGCAGATGCAAAGTTAGAGGCGTGGAAAGTTTCGCGTGAGAGGATTCCTCCCCAGTCACCTGCAGCGCCTTCGGAGATCGCTCCGCAGAAACCGAAGAACCCGAGAATCCACAAAAGGCTCGGCCGTCGCTTCGCCTTGCCTTCTCGAATGAATTCGTGCTTGTCGGCTATTGCGGGAAGCCAACGACTTCTTGAATAGAGGGCCACAAGTGCAATGAGGCCACCGACCATTAAGCCTTGTGCGCTAAATGGAATCCTCGCTTGTGAAAATACTCCGCCGATGGCGCCACCGAGCAATCCCCCCACTGAGAACATGCCGTGAAATACGCTCATCATTCGCTTGCCTGATTTGTGTTCAAGTGCAACGGCGTGCGAATTCATTGCCACATCTTGAAAAGCCAGTGCAAAGCCATAAAGAAAAAGAGTTAAGCAGAGCCAGATGAGGTTGAAGACGAGTCCCAGAAGGGCCGTTGCGATAGCAAGAGCGATCGACGCCCAAAAGGCGATGGGGGCGCTTCCGTGCTTGGCAGAGAGCCTTCCTGATGGGCCGAGTGCAAGGAAGACGCCGATGGATGAGAAAAGGAGAAGCAGTCCAAGTGTGGCGTTGGAGATTTCGAGATGTGTTTTGATGTCAGGGATACGCGCGACGAACGAACCGACCGCCAAACCGTTGGTAATGAATGTAAGCGTTACCGCCAGTCTGGCTCTCTTCAATTAGAGTTTATTGAGAAAGTCTGGATTGTCATCGGGTGGAAGCATGCGACGTGGCCCACCAAAGTTAAATCCCTTTGCACGAACAGGGCGACCGGCGATCCAGTAGCCGATGGAACCAAGTGCCATGAATGGTGCGACTAGGAGAATGATCAAGAGCCAGCCCCATTTAGGGAGATTGCGCACTTGGGTTTGGTCGGTACCAGCACAATCAACAAGCGTGTAGATAGTGAAGATTAAGGGGAGAACGAAAAGGAGGAAGCGCATAGGTGAAGTGTAACCCTTGGTTACGAAATGAGGATTGCGGTTGCTAACAGGGCGGAAAAGAGGAGTTGGAGCTGCCCGGTTTGGGCGATCAGGGGAATTAATGCTGAACTCTGCTTCTCGCCCTTTACCTCACGTGCAAGCTTTAGCGAGAAAGGAAGGGCCACGAGCGTGATCAGTGCCCAGGGAGTCACAAAGAGGGCTGCAACGTGGGCGAGAAGAAGGAGAAGCACGAAGAAATTTCGACTTCCTCTCTCGCCTAAGTGGACCGCCAAGGTGTGTTTGCCCACTAGCGCGTCTTTTGCACGGTCGCGGATGTTGTTGATGGCAAGGATGGCGCACGACAGCGCTCCAATTGGGATCGCAGAAGCGAGACTTTTTAGCGTCAGGGTCTGCGTCTGCACGTAGAACGTACCCATCGTTGCGACGAGTCCGAAGAAAACGAAGACCGAAATCTCGCCAAATCCCCTGTAACCGTACGGGGTCTTGCCGCCGGTGTATGTCCACGCCGCAATGATCGCCGCAGCGCCTACCAAGAGAAGCCACCACGAACTCAAATATGCAAGAAGAATGCCGGCTACTGCTGCAATCGAGAAAGCGATGAATGCTGCCTTCTTTACGGCCGCAGGAGTTGCTAGGCCGCTTGCCACGATTCGAATTGGACCAACTCGGTCAGAGTCGGTTCCACGGATTCCATCGGAGTAGTCGTTGGAATAGTTCACACCGATCTGCAGAGACAGGCTGACGATTAAGGCAAGTCCAGCACGTGCAAATACCGCATGAGTTCCGGCCAGCGCCGTCCCCACAATCACAGGGGCGACGGCTGCAGCAAGAGTGCGGGGTCTTCCGCCCTTTACCCATGTATCAAGTGAGGTCATCTGCATATGCCTTCCGTTCAAGTACTGCTTGAGCAAGTGCTTTTTGATCGACCTTGCCGACCCCGATCATGGGCAATGCGGAAAGTATAAGGAAACCTTTCGGTTTGGCTACTACGCCTAGAGTCTTTTCAAGATAGGAAGATATTTCATGCGTTGAGATTGGATGCTTTCCCGCAATCGCGATGTGAAGGGCATCTCCCCATTCGGCATCGGGAATTGAGAAGGCAGCAAATTCATTTTCTGTAAATTCTTGTTGAAGGAAACTTTCAACTGAACTTAGTGAAATCTTTTTGCCCCCGCTGATGACGACATCGTCTGCTCTACCGTTGACACTGAGTTTGCCATCGACGAATGTCCCGAGATCATTTGTTACAAACCATCCGTCGACAAATGAATTTCTCCACGCCTGCTTATCATTGAGATAGGTGTAGGCAATTGTTGAGCCCTTGATCTTTATTATTCCGCCGTTCGTTTCGACCTCTACCCCTGCAATCGGGTTTCGGTTGTAGACGCAACCTCCGCAGGTTTCTGTCATTCCGTACGTGGTTACGATTTCGATACCTGCATCGGCCGCTGATTGCCGGATTGATTCGGATAGCGCCGCTCCGCCCACTAGTACTGCGCGGCAGTTCTTGAGATGCTCAAGGAGTTGTGTGTCTCCGTTAAGGGCGCGGAACAACTGTGTCGGGACGATGGCCGTGAAATCTGCTCTTGGATATTCCGTCGCATTTCGAAGATCAATGGGCGTCGTACCGAGCTCAAGAGATCGCACGAGGACATTGATTCCTGCTATATGAGTTAACGGCAGAAGCAGCGACCAGACCTGACCAAATTTGGCCCCGAGGTATTCGTTCGAGGCCTTCGCTGAAGCAAGAAGGGCCTTCGCCGTGATCCCAACTTCCTTTGAATCCCCAGTTGTTCCGCTTGTTACAACTACTACGGCGACAGGCATAGGAACGTGGGTCTGGGTTACTGGTCCAAAGCACAAGGCAGGCCCCGTACCAACGAATGCGGCCGCTAAATTGACCATCACTTCTGGGATGGGGC
>CAYXIS010000029.1:0-19092 GCA_964465545.1 uncultured Bifidobacterium sp.
TAACCTTATGTGCCCCCATCATCACTCAAGTCTCTCTCGCAGTTCTTAGAATCGGCTCACCGATGATCGATTTTTCCGTGGACACCTTCGGGATCTTTCGAGTCTGGATTCTTTGTATTGCCTTCGCCATATCCATGTCGGTAATTGCGAGCATCGCGGTTGCCCTTGTTCCAAAGCGAGAGGCTGTCATTGTGCTCGCTACATACGTAGCCGCATCATGGGTGATTAGTTACGTTGCTCCCATTCTGGGTTGGTCTGTATGGGTTCAGCGTATGTCGATCCTTTATGCCTTCGGCACCCCGTATCAATCTTGGCCAGGCGTCATGAATTCAGCGATCATCACGTTTCTGGTCATTCCAGGCTTCTATATTGCAACGCGACTGGCCGAACGCAGCCCGAAGACCGCATAAGGCTGCTTACGTAGGGCAGAGTGTCAGCACCCCCTCCAACTATTCCTTTGATTTGAGGAGGGGAGTAGACCTTCATTTGCAGATTAAAGATAAGTCTGCACTTTCTGAAAAAGGACTACGGTCATGCACGAGCATCATCACGAAGAACAGAACCATTGCTGTCATCACCACAGCCACCACAGTTGCTGCGAGGAACAGAGGCATTGCTGCAATCACCACAACCATCATGGCTGCTGTGAGGAACAGAGCCATTGCTGCCAAAACGAAAGTGGACACCACTCAAAGGGCCAAGAAGTGGAAATGCACGGTCACAGTTAGTTTGACCTGCAGTCACTACATGGAAATTGGACGCTCGCCCCACTCGTGTTCGAGCCAGCCATAGACATCTTCATGCCACTTGATGTTGGCTTCGGCAATTGAGTACTCGCCTATATATTGATCGATGTCGAGCCATGAAGTGGGGTGCCGCACAAGGGCTGGATTGCCATTGTTCAAATTGATGAGCGCAGTAGGTTTTCCATCGGTCATATCAAGGTGGATATCCATAGATACCATGTAAAGAATGTAGCAGGGACTATTGCGACTTTCGAGGCATGGGCAAAGGGCTAAATCTATTCGAGAGAGCCAAATTGTTCGATCCCCTTCGAGCGCACTGGCTAGTGAAGCTCGTGGGTGTTGCTTTTCTGAAGTTGCTGCTTTACACATGACCAGTGGCCCCCATCGATCACTCTACGGAATCTGAGACTCCAATCTCCGGCGGTCGGTTGAATCGCGGAAGATTAGTTCGCCTGGGCGATCACGTACTTCGGCCGGCAGATGAAGATACGGCTATTGAGCAGTTGATTATCGAAGTTGGGAAAGTCTTTACGGGCATTCCCAAGACTTTCGGCCGCGACCCTCAAGGACGTCTCAAACTTGAGTGGATAGAGGGCGAGTCTGCCGAGACCTTTGATGAAAGCGAAGAAAGCGGTCGAACGCGACTCCTTAGCGTTGGTGCTCTTCTTAGAGAATTACACGATGCCACGACAGGCATCGCCTCTGGAAAGGTGGCGACTTCGCGGGATTCACTGGATCCTTCGGGGGTCCACGAAGTCGTATGTCATGGAGATGCAGGGCCAGGAAACATCGTTTTCCGAAACGGAATTGCATTTGCCTTGATTGATTGGGAAATGGCGTCTCCAGGGCGAAGGTCATGGGATTTAGCTACGGCATTGAGATATTGGGCGCCGTTACGAAATCCTGCGAATAAGAAGCCCCCCGAACTTCTTCTTAATCCAATGCAACGTGCTCAGTGGATTCTGGAAGGCTATTCCGCTTCCAATGATCTTCGTTTGGAGACGGTGAGACTTCTTCTCGTTAATCAACGAGTCCAAGCAGAGTATGTAATTGGCAGAATCAAAGCTCGAGGTGAGACGGTGTATGAGGATTGGGTCGCCAAAGGGGGCATCCGGAGATTAGGACTTGATGATGCCTGGTTAGGTGGCGAGAGCGAAAGACTTCTGCAGGAGTGGTGCCTTGATTGAGAGTGCGACCTAACCCAAACCCTAGAAACACCAAAGCCCCGAGATGTTCTCTCGAGGCTTTTGGCAGTAACCCAATTCATAGAGCACTAAACGGGTCTCACGAAGTAAGAAAACCATAACATAATTTTTCTTATTATTGCTTTGAGCTTGTGGAAATTCCGATAATCACTTTAAGTAGTTTTTTCCATTTGACTTAGTTTACCACAATGACAGAGTGCAGGGAATTTCTCGTAGAGAATTCTCCTACCTTTCACGGGTGCCTCTGTAGCTCAATGGATAGAGCACGAGTCTCACGAAGTCGGAGATGCGGTTTCGAGTCCCGTCAGGGGCACATCACCGGAAGGGCTCCGCTCGATAAATGGGCGGAGTCTTTCTTTATGCCGTCATATGCGCAGTCTAGATAGTGGTCGGGTTGGAGTTCCTAGTACAAAGTACGACGAAATCTCTTCACGTCAAGAAATTAAGTACAGACGAGTGGTCGCTGTAGCCGCGAAAATCAAATTGTTATCGTTTTACTATTCCCTTAAGTCGTTCTGGCTGACATGATCCGCCAACGTAAGAACAAAAAGGAGGCGCAGATTTGGACCAGTCCAATCGCTACGCACGCCTAGATCTGGACGAATCTGATCTCATTACGGGGGGTCAGCATGTCCTCTGTGCCTACATCATGAAGCCCAAACCTGGCTACGGCTATCTAGCAAGCGCCGCTCACTTTGCTGCTGAATCTTCAACTGGAACTAACGTGGAAGTGGGCACGACCGATGATTTCACTCTCGGGGTCGACGCACTTGTATACGAGATTGATCCAGAGAACGAGATCATGAAGATCGCGTATCCGGTCGTTCTCTTCGACCGAAACATCACCGACGGCAAAGCCATGGTTGCCTCATTCTTGACGCTTGCTGTCGGAAACAACCAGGGCATGGGTGATATCGAATACGCCAAGCTTCATGATTTCTATTTCCCTCCAGAATTCTTGCGCCTTTTTGACGGTCCGAATCGGAATATCGTCGATATGTGGCGGGTTCTAAAGCGCCCTCTTGTTAACGGAGGCATGGTGGTTGGCACAATTATTAAACCGAAATTGGGGTTGAGACCACGTCCGTTTGCCGAGGCCTGTTATGAATTTTGGCTGGGCGGTGATTTCATTAAAAATGATGAACCGCAAGGCAATCAGGTTTATGCGCCGTTCAAGGAGACAATTCCGCTAGTTGCAGATGCGATGCGTCGCGCACAAGACCAAACGGGGCATGCAAAACTCTTCTCGGCCAACATCACCGCGGATGATCCGTTCGAGATCATCGCCCGTGGCGAGTTTGTTCTTGAAACTTTCGGTTCCGACGTAGATCATGTTGCTTTTCTTATCGATGGGTATGTGGCTGGAGGTACGGCGGTGACCACTGCTCGCCGTCGTTTTCCCGATACATTCATTCACTACCACCGCGCGGGTCATGGCGCAGTTACGAGTCCGCAGAGCATGCGCGGCTACACCTCGTATGTGCACTGCAAGCTCGCACGCATTCTTGGCGCATCAGGAATGCACGTTGGCACGATGAGTTACGGGAAGATGGAGGGCGAGCGCAAAGATAAGAATCTTGCCTACGTCCTAGAGCGCGACAGTACTGACGGGCCTTTCTACCACCAAGAGTGGGGCGGGATGAAGGCGTCGACTTCGATCATCTCTGGAGGGATGAATGCTCTCCGGCTTCCAGGATTTTTTGAAAATCTAGGGCATTCGAATGTAATTCAGACTTCCGGTGGTGGAGCATTTGGGCATAAGGGCGGTGGAACCGCCGGCGCACTCTCGCTTCGACAAGCTGAGGAGGCATGGAGGGCGGGAATTCCCCTTCCTGAATATGCCTTGACCCACTCAGAATTACGCGGTGCTCTTGAAACCTTCCACTGGGATTCGGATCTGCTTTTTCCTGGATGGCGCACGACACTTGGATTCGAGGGATGAACCGTGCGTACTGGTCGAACGACACTCGGCAAGTTCGTCATCGAGCAGTTGGGTGGCGCGCCTGATTTAAGCGACTTGGGTGCTCTTATCATCGACGTGGGTGCCGCCGTTAAAAGCATTTCCGCAATGTTGGCAAAGGGTGCCCTCGGCGGTTACCTCGGGTCCCTCGATGTTGAAAATGTTCAAGGTGAAGTTCAGAAGAAGTTGGACGTCCTCACCAACGATGTCGTCATCGCTCAATGCGAGTGGGGTGGACAGCTTTCCGGAATGGTTTCTGAAGAGTTGGAGTTGCCGTATCAGATTCCTTCTGAGAATCCTCGGGGGAAATTCCTTCTTCTTTTTGATCCACTTGATGGTTCAAGCAATGTCGATTTCAACGTCTCGGTAGGCACCATCTTCTCGATTCTGGCGAAGGAAGATAATGCGCCAGCAGTTACCGAAGACTTTCTCAAGCCGGGCAAGACGCAAGTTGCGGCCGGCTATGCAATATATGGACCATCGACAATGTTGGTGTTGACAATTGGGCGAGGCACTTATGGATTCACCCTTGATCGAGAGGGTGGAAATTTCATACTGACTCATCCGAAGATCCAAATACCGGAGGAGACGGCTGAGTATTCGATCAACACAAGCAACTCGCGATTTTGGGAACCGCCCATCGCTCGCTACATCGCTGAATGCAAGGCCGGCGCTTCTGGTGTGCGAGAGCATGACTTCAATATGCGATGGGTGGCATCGATGGTTGCGGAGGTCCCTCGGAAAATTTTCAGTGGCGGTATGTTCAGGTATCCGCGTGACAATCGCGACCCCAGCAAACCAGGTAAATTACGCCTGCTTTATGAGGCCAATCCGATGGGTTTCAGCGTCGAGCAGGCCGGCGGGTGGGCTAGTACAGGCAGGGGACGGATACTCGATGTGCAACCTCATGCAATTCATGAACGTATCCCCGTGGTCCTCGGTTCAAAAAACGAGGTGGAACGTGTTGAGCGCTACCATGCTGAATACGATTCCGGCACGGACGCACCCTTCGAATCACCGCTTTTTGGTGAGCGCTCGCTCTATCTCGACTAACTGAAATCAAGGAGAGTGGACAATGTCTAAGAAACATCCAATCATCGCAGTCACTGGTTCATCTGGCGCGGGGACGACTACGGTAAAGCAGAGTTTCCAGCACATCTTCCGACGCGAAATGATCAGGGCTCACGTGCTCGAGGGTGACTCCTTTCATCGCTATAACCGCATAGAGATGCGCGATCGCATGGCCGCGGCTGAGAAGGCAGGACATAAGCACCTAAGCCACTTCGGACCGGACGCCAACCTCATGCCGGAATTGGCTGGACTCTTTGAGCAGTATGGTCAAGACGGCTCAGGAAAATCCCGTCTTTATTTGCACGATGATGTTGAAGCGCTGCCGTTCGGGCAAGTTCCTGGAACTTTCACCCCATGGGAGGAAATTGCCTCAGAAACTGATTTACTTTTCTACGAGGGTCTACACGGCGGATACATTGACGAGAGTACCAATGTTGCCCAGCACGTCGACTTGCTTGTTGGAGTGGTTCCAATTATCAACCTGGAGTGGATCCAGAAACTTCACCGTGATCAAAGTACACGTGGGTATTCGAAGGAGGCAGTTGTCGAAACGATACTTCGACGGATGCCAGATTACGTGAAATACATCGTCCCGCAATTCTCAAAGACCCACGTCAATTTTCAGCGGGTTCCCATCGTAGATACGTCTAATCCGTTCATCGCCCGTGACGTGCCAACAGCTGATGAGAGTATGGTGGTTATCCGTTTTACCAATCCCAAAGGGATCGACTTTTCCTATTTGCTTTCAATGCTTCATAACTCCATGATGACTCGCCCGAATTCGATTGTAATCCCAGGTGGAAAGATGGGGTTGGCAATGCAACTGATCTTCACACCCATGATCTTGAAATTGATGGATCAGAAGAAGAAGGCGTTCTGAACGAGGGGTGGTCCAGTACTAGTCGTTGATTTCCGCCTCAGCCAAGCCAATTCCGAGTTTTGGCAGAACATTTTGGCGAACTAGAATTCGCTTACGTATTGATCTATGTCGAGCCGTGATGCTGAGCGTCGCACTATGGTTGGATTTCCATCGTTTAAGTTGATGAGCGCGGTAGGTTTCCCATCGGTCCTGTCTAGGTGGCAGTATTTTGGCGTTAATCTCTTATATTGTGTTCGGTTTCAATAAGGCGGACAGTGTGGCTCTCTCCGCGCATAACGATTGAATGACTTATCGCACCGAAACTCGTGTGCCGGATTCCGCGCAGTAATTCGCCATCTGTAATGCCGGTGGCGGAAAGGAAGACATCGTCGGAATTAATGAGGTCCTTCGCGAAAAGAATCTTCGAAAGGTCGTGCCCCTTATCAATTGCACCTTGGCGTTCGGCATCGTCTTTGGGGGCAAGTTGGCCTTGAATCGTGCCGCCGAGGCAGATCATTGCGGCAGCCGTTATGACGCCCTCAGGGGTTCCGCCGATACCCATCAGAATGTCGATGCCGGTTCCTGGTCTCGTTGTTTCGATTGCCGCTGCGACGTCGCCATCTTGGATCAAGCGAATTCGCGCGCCAACATCTCGAAGTTCTTGCAAGAGTTCGGCGTGACGAGGACGATTCAAAACGACAACGGTCACATCGCTGACGGAAATCTTTTTTGCCTTGGCGACCCGGCGAACGTTTTCTGCTGCGGGAATTGAAATGTCAATGACATCGGCGGCTTCGTGGCCTGTCGCGATCTTGTTCATGTAGAAGACAGCCGACGGGTCATACATCGTGCCTCGTGGCGCGATTGCGATGACGCTGATGGCGCCGCCCATTCCGTTGGCAGTCAGTGACGTCCCATCGATAGGATCGACGGCCACATCGCAGCGCGGGCCAAGGCCGTTCCCGACAGCTTCGCCGTTATGGAGCATTGGGGCATGGTCTTTTTCGCCTTCGCCGATGACCACGATGCCGGCCATGTCGACGGTGTTGATCATGCCCCGCATCGCTTCAACAGCTGCGTGATCGGCCAGATTCTTGTCTCCTCGACCAACCCAAGCTGATCCGGCAAGGGCCGCTGTCTCGGTTACCCGGACCAATTCAAGGGCGAGGTTGCGATCAGGGTGAACGTTGGTCGTCATTGGGCTAATTTACGGCCTCTCGGGTGACATCTGCGCCAAGGGCTTGGAGTTGCTCGGCGAAATGGGGGTACCCGCGATCGATATGGAAGGAATCCTCGACCAAGGTAACCCCGTCGCTGACGAGACCGGCAAGAACTAGCCCAGCACCTGCCCTAATGTCGGTAGCAGCCACGGGGGCCCCTGAAAGTTGTTCAACCCCCCGAATAGCCGCGTGGTGACCATCGACGCTGATGTGGGCGCCCAGTCGGATCAATTCGTTGACGAACATGAATCGTCCCTCAAAAACATTCTCTGTGACGATGGCGTTGCCATCGGCAATTGCATTCAGTGAAATGACCATCGGCTGCAGATCGGTGGGAAATCCAGGATATGGGAGAGTGGCGACGTCAATTGACTTGGGACGCCCCTCCATCCGAACGCGGATGCCATCGGGCGTCGACGTGATGGTGGCACCGGAAGAGACCAGTTTCTCCAATGGGATTTCCAAATCTTTTGCACGACCGCCGTGGATCGTGATGTCTCCGCGCGTCATCACAGCAGCGAATGCCCACGTGCCCGTGACGATGCGATCGGGGAGGGTGACGTGATTGGTGGGATGCAATTGCGAAACGCCGTGGATAGTAAGAGTCGGGGTCCCAAGGCCCTCGATCTTTGCTCCCATGCTGATGAGGAATTCTCCAAGATCGACCAAGTCTGGTTCTCGTGCCGCATTGTCGATCGTCGTAGTTCCCTTTGCCAACACGGCTGCAGTGAGAATGTTCTCCGTGGCTCCGACGCTGGGAAAATCTAGAACTACATCAGCACCGGTTAGTCCGTTGGGCGCTTCGGCGATGACATACCCATGTTCGCTGTGAATCTTGACGCCGAGCGCCTCGAGTCCCTTGAAGTGGAAATCCAAACCGCGCGATCCAATGGCGTCCCCACCGGGGAGTGCCACCTCTGCCGTGCCCATTCGGGCAACGAGCGGTCCGAGAACATTGATCGATGCGCGTAACTTTCGCACGAGGTCATAGTCGGCTTTGTGGCCTGGCACCTGCGGCACATCGATGGAAACCGAGTCGTCGAGCCGTGTCACCGTGCAACCAAGTCGGGTGAGGAGTTCTGCCATGTAACCCACATCCGCGATATCCGGGACGTTGCCGATCGTCGTCGTACCTGGCGCGAGGAGGGCGGCAGCCATGAGTTTGAGAACCGAGTTTTTTGCCCCGCAGACCGAGACCTCACCATGAAGACGAGCACCGCCGACTATGCGTAAACGCTCAGGCACTGGCTCTCCTTTTTCGGTTCGTGGCGGTCTGCAGTGGTCTCATCGTAACTGCCCTATTAGGCTGTTCCCATGGTCCATTTAACGCGTATTTACACGAAAACTGGCGACGATGGCACAACTTCTTTGGGCGATATGAGCCGTACGTCGAAGAACGACCCAAGACTCGAAGCCTACGCCACGGTAGACGAGGCTAATTCCGCAATCGGGGTGGTCCTGGCGATAGGCAATCTTCCAGAGAATCTTCATGAACTCCTTGTGCGGGTTCAGAACGATCTCTTCGATGTCGGCGCGGATCTTTGCACTCCTGTTGTGGATTCACCGGCCTTCGAGCCATTACGAGTAATGGAAACTCACGTCACCTACTTGGAGGAGCAGATCGACAAGTACAACGGGAGTTTGGATCCTCTTCGGTCATTCGTTCTTCCATCAGGAACACCAGCCGCGGCCTTGCTGCATGTGGCGCGCACTGTGACTCGCCGAGCAGAGCGACGCACATGGGCGGCTATTCATGCCTTTGGTTCAGGTGTCAATCCGCTGACTGCGAAGTACCTCAATCGGCTTTCCGATCTCTTATTTGTGATTGCCCGAACTGCCAACAAAGAAATCGGAGATCAGCTCTGGGTCCCAGGAGCGCATCGTTAATTAGATTGGCTTAACTAATTGGTGTTTGTTGTTGGCGTATCCGATGGTGTCGGCGTTGGAGTATTCACGGTGTAGACATTGGACGGAACCTTCTCGGTGACAGGGGAGTGATAGCAGTTGATGCCCAGCTTGCCGACACTCATGTTCTGTTTCAGTGGTTCAGTGCTCATCATGATAATCGTGACGACTTGTTTGGCATTTGTTGCCTTCACGGTCGTATGAAGATTGCCATACGGAACTGCAGTCAAATCGGTCGTCGAGAGCGGACCGAAAACTACAGAGTCAACGCTCCACCACGTGCACGCTTTGACAGAGGCAACTTTCACAACTCCGCACGCAAATTTCGCACATGGCTTGAATTGTGCGCTCAGCGCCGCAGCCGCAGAGAGTTCGCCCAATAATTCTTTACCAGTTGGAATCCTGTAGTAGATCTCGCTAGTTGGTGGGTTTATGAATCCAGAAGGCGGCCACTTCGGCGATGGATACGCCTTGAGCTTCACAACCTTGCGTTTGTAGACCGTTTTTTTCTTAGTCGGTGTTGCTTTCTTCTTAACGACAGGTTTCTTTGTCACTTTTGGCGTTGCTTTGGCGCTTGGTTTTGGTGTGGGCTTTGTTGTGGCTGCTACTGCGGTGCTAGTCGAGGCAATCATCGCTACCGCAACGATTATCGAAAGCACGCGCCCCTTTATTCTCGATTCCATTTGAACGTGCGGATTGAAATCACAAGCCCAAGGATAAGCCATAAGGTCAGAACTAGCAGAGTCCGGCCCGTTTCCCATGAGTGAGTGACCTCGGATTGAGCGAAAGCATCGGGCAAAAAGACCGATCTGATGCCTTGGCACAACCATTTCAGAGGCAATATTGAGGCAAATTGCTGCATCCAGTGAGGCAGCTGAGTGAAGACGAAAAAGACTCCGCTAAAGAATTGCAGGATGATCACGATGGGGATTACGACCGCTGAGGCCCCTCGACCGCTCTTAGGAACATTGGAGAAGGCAACCCCCAAGGCTGTGGAGCCTCCGATACCAAGGAACATGATCAAGGCAAATATGAGCCACTTGTGTACCGAGGATGGCATGTGGATGCCGAAAAAAAGCACTCCGCCGACGAGAAGGAACACGACTTGGACGGTGATGCTGGCGAATACCAAGATGGTCTTGCCGATGAAGTAACTCGTTGCGGGTATCGGTGTACCTCGGAGTCGTTTCAATGATCCATCATCGCGTTCCATAGGGATGTTAATCGCCAGTTGTTGGAATCCGCTGTTTATCAGTCCGGAGGCGATCATTCCCGCAAGGAAATACTGGCTGAATTTCACGCCGTTCGCAATTTCGCCGGTGAAGACGGAGCCGAAAATTGCCATGAGAATTACTGGAAAAAGAGTCGTAAATACAACCGATTCTTTTTGGCGGGAGAATTGCCGGATCTCGATCATTCCACGGCGCCATCCCATGGTCCATGTGTTAGGTAGCGATTTCATTTCGTTTCACCGGAGGATTCACCGATCATCTGAAGATAAACATCCTCGAGGGTTGCACGAGAAACGGCTAACTTGGGAATCTCGCCGACAAACTCCTTCATGAGTTTTGCGATGACCGCAGTGGGTTGATCGGTGAACTGCTCCTGCATTCTTCCTTCAGCTTCCCAATGAACCCTGGCCAGTGAGGTGGATCGATCACCCAAGTTCGCAGGAGTATCGATCTCAAGGATCTTTCCTCGGTTGATGACAGCGACACGATCGGCCAATGCCTCCGCCTCTTCCAGGTAATGCGTAGTGAGAACAATGGTCGTCCCGAGGTCGCGAAGTCCACGGATCAACTCCCAGAAATCCCTCCGTGCTTCAGGATCAAACCCCGTCGTCGGCTCATCGAGAAAGAGAAGCTCAGGATTACCGACGATGCCAAGGCCAACATCCAAACGCCTGCGCTGACCTCCTGAAAGCGTGTGGACGAGTGCGCGCTTTTTGTCATCAAGTCCAATGGCTTCAACTACCTCTCGAGGATCCCGCGGGTTCGAGTAGTAGCCAGAAAAGTGGTGGATAGTTTCATAGACCGTGAGGTCGCCAGCGTCCGAGGTCGACTGAAGGACGACACCGATTCGATCTCGGAATTCTCGTGCTCCCTTACCCTTGAATTGAGGGTCGAAATCGAGAACTCGAACTTCACCCGAGTTTCGGGTACGAAATCCTTCGAGGATTTCAACGGTAGTGGTCTTGCCAGCACCATTTGGTCCCAAAATCGCGAAAATTTCCCCCAACTGGATGGACAGGTCTATCCCATCCACGGCTTCAAGGAGGCCATAGCTCTTGTGAAGGTTGCGAACTTCAATGACGTTCACGCCTTCATCCTGCCACGGAGATTGAAGAAATGCGAAAAGATAGGAGAGTGAGCCCTCGTCGCAACTACCCAAAAGGTCGCAAGCCGAAGAACGAAGATCGTGAAATAGGCGTGTCCGGTGAAGCGATTGAAGAACATGCAGAAGGCATTTATCGAGTGCGCAAAATCACTGGATCAAGTTCGACAAAACCGTATCGTTGCCCAGGTTGCGACCAGATGATTCCGATGGCGACACCGCATACTGTTGCCTGGATCGAAGATGATGTTGAAAGTCGGCGCCACTGGCATAACGCGTGCTGGTCAAAGCGTGCCCATCGTCAACCCCGAACTGAGCGAACTAGGAATGCACCTAGATATTAGCCTCTACCGTTGAGAAGTCTTGTCATGCTAACAACTAATCGATCTCCGAATTTGCTCCGCTTGAAACTCGTCAATGAGAACGGTAACTGAAAACGCGCCCGAACGATTGAACGTGCATATGTAAATTCCAAGAGTCCCTCTGGCCCATGGATACGGCCGTAGCCGCTGTTTTTCACACCGCCAAATGGAACCGAGGGTACAGCCGCGAACGACGTCGTCGAATTGATCGCGACCATCCCGCAGTGAAGTTTCGATGCAATTTTCTTGCCAGAGCCCCTGGACCATACTGATGCTCCGAGCCCATAGCTGGACTCATTGGATAGTCTGATCGCTTCATCGGTGCTTTGGACGCGATTGATAATGATCACAGGCCCGAAAGTCTCCTCCGTTATCGCGAGTGAATCCTCGGGCACATTCACCAAGATCACCGGCTCAACATAGGGCCGCCGTATGGAATCCAATCCGCCAACAACGGCCGTTCCGCCGCGGCTGAGTGCATCGGCGATGTGGCCTTCAATGATGTCAATCTGTTTGGGCATCGTCGCCGGCCCATAATTGCCCGAACCAGGTGCTCCGGGTTTCACTTGCTTCGCCAGATCTACCATTGCAGAAATGAACTTGTCTGCAACTTTTTCATGAACATAGACGCGCTCTGCCCCAATACATGTCTGGCCAGCATTTGACATGGCCGACCAGAGAGTGAAATCGGCGGCGGTGTCGATATCTGCATCCTCTGCGATGATGACCGGATCTTTTCCGCCGCATTCAAGAACTACTGGGGTCATTGTCTTAGCGCATGCGGCCGCCACAAGCCTTGCCGTCTTAGTCGAACCTGTGAAAGCAAGTTTGCTTACGTTGCTTTCGCAGAGCGCTCGACCAGTTTCTCCCAGACCCGTGACGACCGAGAATATGGATTCATCCGGCGCTACCTCAGCGAATGTATTGGTCAGCCAGACCCCGATGCTTGGCGTGAACTCGCTTGGCTTGAACACCACCGTGTTGCCGGCCGCAAGGGCGTAAGCAATGGAGCCCATAGGCGTGAAGATCGGATAGTTCCAGGGACCAATGACGCCCACCACACCAAAGGGAGATCGCTCGACTGTGGCTGACATATTCGCCATCAACAATCCTGGCTTTCGGATTTGCGCACGCAAGACTTCGTGGGCGTTGCGCGCCGCCCAGGCTAGATGACCGATCGCGAGTGTTGCCTCAAGCGTCGCGTCGCTTTTTGGTTTTCCAGTCTCTCGGGAGATAAGGGCTGCACACTCTTCAATTCGATCGGTGAGAAGTTTGCTCCAAGCAAGGAGCACTTTTCTCCGCCCCGTGAAACCTAGATCTTGCCAGCCAAGTGCGGCTTCATGTGCTGCAGTGACAACACGAGCCACATCATCGTGCGAATAGATCGGAAAAGTTGCCAGAATTTCATCGCTTACAGGATCAAATGAATTAAAAGTGAGAACGCCTCCGATAGTCATTCAAAAAGTGTAGCCCCGCAAGCTATAGGTACACTTGCTGAGTGCCTGAATTGATCCGAGCTAATACTGCACTCCCGTCCAAACGGACTGCATTCAGAGTGAAGACTGCTGACGGGTTGACCCTGGTTGGCGAGGTTGCGGCTCCTTTGGGACAAGCGCACGGGGCGATTCTCTGCCTGCACCCGCTGCCGACGGCAGGCGGAATGATGGACAGCCACATTTACAAGAAGGCCGCCAACAGGCTTCCTGCCCTGGCCGGGATAACTGTCGTTCGGTTCAACACACGCGGGACGACCAGCGATGCTGGAACAAGTGAGGGGCAATTCGATAACGGCGTTGGTGAAAGATTTGATGTCGAGGCGATGCTTCGCTACTGCATTGAAGATTTAGATCTCACGAATCTCTGGGTCGTGGGTTGGTCCTTTGGCACCGATCTCGCCCTTCAACACGCAAAAGACCCCAGACACAGAGGTCTAATTCTTCTGAGTCCTCCCTTGAGAACAACCACCGAAGAACAACTTGCCTATTGGAATGGCGATCCCAGGCCGATAGTTGCCCTGATTCCAGAGTTCGATGATTACCTTGTTCCGCACGAGGCGCGCAAGAGGTTTGCGGTCATTCCTCATGCACAGTTGATCTCTGTCGAAGGTGCAAAGCACCTCTGGGTGGGTGAGCCCTCTGTCTACCGTGTTCTCACCGAAATCGTTCATCAAGTTGTGCCAGAGGCGCTTCCCTTACCAACTGAGTACTAACCCTTGTCGGCTCTTGGAAATACAACTTCATCCAGTATAAGTAAGGCGGAGGCGGCCATCGGGACTGCGAGCAATGCGCCCACAAGCCCCAGAAGAGTTGCACCCAGTAGAGCCGCAATGATGGTCACGAGTCCTGGTATGGCGAGTGATCTGCGCATTATTCGAGGGGTGATGAAGTAGTTCTCAACTTGAATGTAGGCCACGTAGGCAACAAATGCGATGATGCCGATTAGTATCGACTGGGTGAGGGCAACAATGGAAACAATACTGACGCCAATGAAGTGACCGATCAGCGGGATTGCTAGATCGCAGACAAAAACCAACATCCCCAGTGCAATGGGTGAAGGCAGACCAAGGGCCAGTGACAAAATCAGTATGAAGGTGCCAGATATTAGGGCGACGGTGATCTGGCTACCAACGTATGTTCCTACTCGATCCAAGATACCGTTGGTCAATCGTGAGATTCTGTCGCGACGTGATGCAGGCGCGAGCCTGAGACCGAGGGTGACGATTTGCGGAAGAGAGATTAGGAAATACAGCGTCAAAATTAGAATCGTGAGCGCCGAAAACGTTCCCGAAAGAACTGTTCGACCGACACCGATGACGCCGCCGAAAGCAGAAATCAGGAGAGTGCCATCCGATGTGATGGAGTTCAGTTTCTTCTGCAAGGTGTCGACGATTCCATAATGGTCATTGAGGGCGGCGATCGTCGAATTGTGTTTCAAATCTGCGAGTAGGGTTGGTGCATTTCTAATCAAGTGGGTGCCTTGGGAAACCACTGGTGGGATCACCAACCATGCGAAGAGGCCTACGAAAAGTAGGACTGCTGTGAAAATGATCCCGACGGCGGCCGGTCTGGATAATCCCTTGCGACGGAAGAACTCAACTGCTGGATTCAGACCGGCCGCAAGGAAGAGGGCGATAATGATAAGCACAAAGATCTGACTTGCAGATGCAAGCGACCTCAGCAAGATGAGCGCTAATAATCCGCCGCTGGTTGCGATGAACCCAAAGTAGAAGGGATGGGAGTGATTGATGGGCGCCCCGGGTAGGCCAAAATCGATTTTGACCTTCTTGCTTCTCCCTGAGGCCTTATTTACGCTTTCTGAGGTTGCCATAATCACATTCTAGGCATTCTCCATATTAATCAGGGCTATGCGAAGCGCGAATTCATCTCCGCTTAACATTCATAGGAGAGAATGTCTTCATGCCCCTACGTATCACTGGTCTTGGCGATGAGATCTCCACCCTCGCCAGTTTGCCTTGGGAGAAGCCTTTGGAGCATTGGCCAGAGGATCCGTCGTTGGCAGAGAAGCGGGGTATCTCGCGGCACGTGGTACGTCTGGTGAGGGCAAGTGATGCACCAGATAGCGAGATTTACGCGGTGAAGGAGACCGTCACTGAGTTTGCAAATCGGGAATACCGTCTCCTTCGACAGTTGAGTCATTTAGGCGCACCGAGTGTCGACCCTATCGCCGTCGTTGAAGACCGGGTCGATGTCGGCGGCGAAGAGTTGCCGCCTGCTCTGGCCACAAGATACCTGCCATTTTCTCTCCCTTACCGCGTTCTGCTTTCAGGCAATGTCGATGGCTACGACGTTATGAATATGGCCAACGCTCTAGCCTTGCTTCTGGTTCGCCTGCATCTTCTGGGTTTCTGGTGGGGCGATTGCTCATTGTCCAATGCGCTCTTTCGTCGAGATGCGGATGGTTTTGCCGCCTATCTAGTTGATGCAGAAACGGGAGAATTTCACAAAGCACTCTCTACTGGTCAGCGCGAGCACGATTTAGAGATTGCCCACTTCAATGTTGCAGCAGAGTTGGAGGACCTTGCACTTTCTGGGGTCCTCTACCCCGGCATGGATCCGGTGCGCGCAAGCGATGGCGTCATCAAGCGGTATCGAAGGCTATGGGCGGCCTTGAAAGAACCGCAACTTCTCGATCCAAAAGACCGCCACGCAGTCGAGCGAGCAATGCGCCAACTGCAAGACCTTGGTTTTGCCGTCGAGGAAGTCTCCGTCTCCCTTGATGGAAAACATCAGGCCCTGGCATTTCAGCCCAAACTTGTTGCGGCCGGTTATCACCAAGCAAGACTTCGGGAGCTGACCGGTCTTGAGACCGAGGAATTGCAAGCCAAACGACTCCTTGCCTCCTTTGATCGATACCGAACACGCACAGAATCTCCAAGCGTGCCAATTGAGGATTGTGCCAGGCGTTGGATAGTGGAGGTGTTCAATCCGATCAACGCCCTTGTTCCCGAAAATCTGCGCGGGAGAGTGGAACCTGCTCAGTTCTTCCATGAAGTCCTCGAACATCGATGGTATCTGAGCGAGAAAGCCGGCCACGATGTGGGACTGGAATTCGCTGCCAACTCCTATATCGAGGCGATCTTGCCCTTCCGTAGAGATTCGGGTGTTGTTTTCAGGTGATAATAGGCAAGTGACATTACCTTCCAACTTCGGACGTGCGATTGATTTAAGCGGCTTGGGCAAGACGGTACCCGCGAAACCTGCCTCAACTGTGGGCAAACCCGTGACCGCCGCCAACCTCTCAAGTGAATTCGTTGCTCTTTCCAAAACGAAGGTTGTCATTCTCCTTTGTTGGTCTTCGCGTAGCCCCGAGTCTCTAGCGGTTCTCGATATTCTGGCGAAGCTGCAAAATGACGATGGCGACAAATGGGTGCTCGGTTCCGTCAATGTGGATGCCGAAGCACAAGTTGCTACAGCACTTCAGGTCCGCTCTGTGCCTTATGCCATCGCTCTGGTGGCCGAGCAAATCATCCCTCTATTTGAGCAGAGTTATCCTGAAACGCAGATCCGTGCGGTGGTCAACAAGGTTCTGTCTATCGCAGCCGAGCAGGGCGTTGGATCGCCGGTGGAGGAGAAGATGGAACCCGAGGAAGAGGAGGCCTTTGCTGCCCTTGATGGTGGTGATTACGCAACTGCGGAGGCCGCTTACAAGAAGTTGCTTGCTAGGAAGCCAAATGACACGTATGCGAAACTTGGGCTAGCTCAAACTCAGTTGCTTTTGCGTACGAAGGGTCTAGATCTAGCAGCCATTGCAAAGCAGGCATCGGATGAACCGAACAATTTGGACCTGCAAATCCAATGCGCCGACGCCGAGATGATCGCTGGCAAAGTTGAAGAGGCCTTTAATCGGCTCTTGCAGTGCGTGAGGACTTTTAGTGGTGACGATCAAACTCGAGCAAAAGTCCGTCTGCTCGACCTCTTCTTGCTCGTTGATCCTGCAGATGCGCGACTTGTCAAAGCACGCGGTGAGCTCGCAAGTGCGCTCTTCTAAATGAACTCTCCTTCCCGTAAAGCATTAGCATCACTTTTCTTCATTTTTGGGTTTGGAATCGTTGCTTGGGTTCCGCGCATACCCGAAATAAAGTCGAATCTTCACCTAAATAACGGCCAGTTCGGAACCGTGATCAGCCTTGGCGCAATTGGGTCGATTCTGAGTCTGCTGGCAACCGGGCACCTAGTCCATCGGTTTGGAACTCGAAGGATGCTTTGGGTGAGTGCGACGCTCCTATTCGGATCAATTGCTCTCGTTCCTCACATGAGTTCGGTGTGGAAGTTCTTGATTGTCTGGGTCATTTTCGGGGCTAGTACATCGGCCTTCAACATTGCCGTCAATGCTCAAGTTTTCTATGAGCAAGAATCCGATGGGATCACATTGGTCCCGCGGATGCATGGCACTTGGTCTGCAGGGGCACTTTCCACGGTAATTCTTTCCGGATTTCTCGCCGGGCGGGTGCCCCTCACGGCACATTTGGATGTACTGGCTGCCGTAGCGTACGTGGCCACACTGATCATAATCGAAAGATTCAAGACTTTCTTTATGCCAGGTAATGGGCAGTCCACTGGAACGTTTTCTATTCGGTCGCTCTTCTCTTCATTCCGCGTCAACTGGATCATTCTTTTTGGTTTGACGGGAGCCACAAGTTTGGAGTTTGCCACAGGTGACTGGATCACAATCCTCAATAAACAAGATCTGCATATGGGGGTTGGGATCAGCACGGTCCCTTACATACTTTTCGTTATAGCGATGATTACGGGTCGCCTCTCAGTTCATCATTTGGCGAGGAGATATCCACTTGATCTCCTAGTAAGAATTGTCCCATTGATTGGCGGAGCGACTTTTATGGTTACCGTGAACCTGGGAGTTCTGGTAGGCCAACATCATCCGATGTTGGGGTTCTATGTTGTCTCGTTTGGCACTTTCATCGCCGGCCTTGGACTTTCGTTTCTTGCTCCGACCTTCGTTGATGCAGCCAATCGCCTAACGGATGTACCGGGTGGAATAGTTCTGGGTCAACTAAGCCTCGTAAACACCCTTGCGATTTTCTTCCTCAAGGCCATTATCGCGTGGACTGCGCAATTAACGTCGATTTCTGTTGCATTGCTCATTCCAAGCACGTTGCTCTTAGCGGCGAGTTTCACCTCAAGCACGATCAAGAAAGCCCACGCCTAATCGATTTGCAACCAGATCGTCGCAAGTGGCGGAACTCTGAGAGTGACCCGATTACCTGAATCAGCACTGGCAATAAGTTCTTCATTGGCTACACCGCTTCCGCCGAAGGCGACGGCATCAGTGTTCATCACCTCGTGCCAGACTCCAGATGCAGGAAAAGGCATTGTGTACCACTCTTGTGGAACGGGTGAGAAATTGGTGATGCAAACCAATGGAGTTCGCGATTCATCCCAGCGAGCGAAGGCCAGTATGTTGCAGGCTGCATCGTGGTTGACCAGCCAAGTGAATCCTTCTGGCGAGGTGTCCCGCTCCCAGAGCGCGGGAGTCGACCTGTAACTCTTGTTCAAGGACTTGACCGTCTCCTGGATCCCGCGATGTTCGCCGTACTGAGTCAGGTACCACTGCAAGCTCTCGCCGTCTTTCCATTCATCATTTTGAGCGAACTCGCACCCCATGAAGAGTAGTTTCTTTCCAGGATGGGCCCACATGTAGCCGTACATTGCACGCATGGTGGCTAATTTCTGCCAGCGGTCACCTGGGAATTTATTGACGAGAGACCCTTTTCCGTGGACCACTTCGTCATGGGAAATTGGCAAGACGTAATTTTCACTCCACGCGTAGAGGATAGAGAAGGTGATTTCGTTGTGATGGTGAACACGGTGGATCGGATCACGAGCCAAGTAGGACAAGGTGTCGTGCATCCATCCCATGTTCCATTTGTACCCAAACCCAAGTCCACCTGA
>CAYXIS010000030.1:0-18870 GCA_964465545.1 uncultured Bifidobacterium sp.
ACCTTGAGAAGCGAGGGACCAGTGATGACGTTGCTAATTGAACCTGATTACGGCACGCCCGCAGGCAAGAGTCAGGAGATCGTCCAGGTAGAAATCGACGGAGTGGCCGTCTCCATTCCATCCGATACTTCGATCATGCGTGCTTCTGCCATTGCAGGTATCTCGATTCCGAAACTATGCGCAACTGATCGACTGAATGCATTTGGTTCTTGCCGACTATGCGTGGTTGAAATTGATGGCCGAAACGGTACGCCATCTTCTTGCACTACACCTGTCGCCGATGGCATGAAGATTTCGACCAATAGCGAACGACTTGATCGCATACGCCAGGGTGTGATGGAACTCTATATGTCCGATCATCCTGAGGTCTGTGCCACGGGTGATGAGTGCGAAATGCACGGCATGGCAAAGAGAGTCGGTTTGAAGGAAGTCCGATACTCGGGTCGGACGCACCTAGATCTTCCTAAAGATGAGTCGAATCCTTACTTCACCTTCGACTCGACGGAATGCATCGTCTGCAACCGATGCGTACGAGCATGCGATGAGGTGCAGGGAACCTTTGCCCTCACTATCGAGAACCGCGGCTTCGAGGCGCGCGTATCATCGTCGGGAACATCCTTCATTGAGAGCGAGTGTGTTTCCTGCGGAGCGTGCGTCCAGGCATGTCCAACTGGAGCATTGACCGAAAAGACTCTGCTCACAATTGGAACACCTACGCGATCGGTGATCACTACCTGTGCCTATTGCGGAGTCGGCTGTTCTTTCAAAGCGGAAATGCGCGGTGACGAACTCGTGCGCATGGTGCCATACAAAGATGGTGGTGCCAACGAAGGGCACTCTTGCGTGAAGGGCCGATTCGCATGGGGTTATGCCACGCATGAAGATCGAGTCACCTCGCCAATGATCCGCGAGAGCATAACCGAGCCATGGCGCACCGTAAGTTGGGAGCACGCCATTGATTACGCAGCGACAAAGCTAAAAGCGCTGCAAGCCGAGTACGGTCTTGAAAGCATCGGTGGAATCACTTCTTCTCGCTGCACCAACGAAGAGGTATTTGTAGTCCAGAAGATGGTTCGAGCTGCGTTTGGAAATAACAACGTGGACACATGTGCTCGCGTATGTCATTCACCAACTGGTTACGGTTTAAGTCAGACATTCGGAACCTCGGCCGGTACTCAGGACTTCGAATCGGTCGAACATGCTGATGTTGTTCTGCTGATAGGCGCCAATCCCACTGCGGCGCACCCAGTATTTGCTGCACGTTTGAAGCAGGCCTTGCGCAAAGGCGCCAAACTCATCGTGGTGGATCCTCGCCAAATCGAATTGGTCCGTACGCCACACGTCGAGGCGACTCACCATCTGCAACTTCTTCCTGGTACCAATGTGGCGATAATTAACGCAATGGCTCATGTCATTGCGGAAGA
The DNA here is from genome assembly GCA_964465545.1 of uncultured Bifidobacterium sp. GTDB lineage: Bacteria > Actinomycetota > Actinomycetes > Nanopelagicales > Nanopelagicaceae > QYPT01. The sequence continues at coordinate 1,425 of CAYXIS010000030.1, forward strand.
GGGCCTGATAAACCGCGAGTTCGTGAACGAACGCTGCGATCTTGAATCCTTCGCAAGGTGGGAAGAATTCATCCGACTTCCAGAGAACAGCCCTGAGGCCCTCGAAGCATCGACCCGCGTGCCGGCAGAAGAAGTTCGAGAGGCTGCCCGCCTCTATGCCAGTGTTCCAAACGCAGCCATCTACTACGGCTTGGGCGTTACCGAGCACAGCCAAGGCTCGACCATGGTGATGGGCATCGCCAACCTGGCGATGGCGACTGGAAATATCGGTCGCCCAGGAGTCGGAGTAAATCCCCTTCGCGGGCAGAACAATGTTCAGGGTTCGTGCGATATGGGTTCCTTCCCACATGAGTTGCCTGGATATCGTCACATTTCCAATCCGAAGACCCGAGAAATCTTCGAAAACCAATGGAAGACAATCATCAGCGCTAAGCCCGGTATGAGAATTCCAAATATGTTTGACTCTGCGATATCCGGTGATTTCAAGGGCTTGTACGTTCAGGGCGAAGACATCGCGCAATCTGATCCGAACATCTCGCACGTTCATGCGGCCCTTCGATCCATGGAGCTTGTCATTGTTCAAGATCTATTCCTGAATGAAACCTCAAAGTTCGCCCATGTCTTCTTGCCTGGCACCTCCTTCTTAGAGAAGGACGGGACCTTCACGAACGCCGAACGACGGATCAACCGTGTTCGCCCTGTCATGGCTTCCAAGACGGGCAAATCGGAGTGGGAGGTCACCTGTGATCTCGCAACAGCGTTGGGCTACAAAATGAGCTATGAGAATGCGGCCCAAATCATGGATGAGATTGCTGCGACCACGCCCACGTTTAGTGGAGTGTCATTTACAAAACTGGACGAACTCGGAAGCATCCAGTGGCCGTGCAACGCCGAACACCCTGTGGGCACACCAGTCATGCATATCGATCGCTTCGTCCGCGGGGAAGGTCGATTCATGGTGACCCCGTATGTGCCAACGGATGAGAAGACGACTCGGAAGTTCCCACTGCTTCTTACCACTGGGCGAATTTTGAGCCAATACAACGTCGGTGCCCAGACACGCAGGACGCCAAACGTCGTTTGGCATTCTGAAGACATCCTCGACATTCACGAATCTGATGCTCAACTTCGCGGCATCGAGGAAGGTTCATGGGTGCGCCTGTCGAGTCGAGTAGGTGAAACGATCATGAAGGCACGCATTACCAATGAGGTACCTGCTGGGGTTGTATACACGACCTTCCACTTCCCAGAGAGCGGGGCAAACGTCATCACCACTGACTATTCGGATTGGGCAACCAACTGCCCTGAGTACAAGGTGACGGCAGTCGAGATTGCGCCGAGTTTGAAAGGTCCCCAAGGTTTGCGAGAGCACCCAACGATGGGCGATGTTGAGCTCGAATCGATTGTCAGGATGGCAAATCAGATCGCTGCAAATGTTCCTGCGAAGACTGCGCCCGAACATGCCGTAGCGCATCACATCGAGCAGTTCTGGACACCGTATATGAAGGAGCGATTGATGAAAGAGGTCGATCGCGCCAAACTTTCACTGATTGTGATCAGGGCACTGGAGCTTGAGCTTAATCACGTACCAAGTTGAGAATTTCTCTCGTGAGCCCATCTTCTCCGACGACGCGTACTCTTAAAGGAAGGCCGATCAAGGTCGCGGCATCCTGGGCTAACTGCTCGAGTTCCTTGGTTGGATTCTGTGCGAGCCACATGACCTGCTCGTAATTCTTGAAATAGTCATCGCGGAGTTCAGGGTGCTCAACAAGACCTAGTTCGACGATGACGCTACGATGAAAAGATCTGGCCAAGAAGTCGGTGAGGAAGTATGTGCCCGGAGTGGTCTCCATGATCTTTTTGATCTCATTCTCGCCGGCGAAGATGTCATAGCAGTGATTGCCTCCAAGTCGAGAGACATGGTGGGCGTCTATTACGGCATCGAGTGCTCCGTAGGTTCCGCAATCCGCATACGCTACAAAACACCGGTCGTGTTCGTGTTCTATTCTTGATAGAAGGCGATCCACTTCTCCGGCTATCTTTTCGGGGGAATTGTGAAGCAACGGCGGCAGAGGGTAGATCGTGAAATCCAATTCGTGCTTTTCTTGGATTGACGCGATGTGCGTCGCGATCGCACCGCATGCCACAACGCCAATGCTCATCTGTATCACTTCGGAAAGGCTAGGCGATCGACGAATTTGTCGTTGAAATCTGCCCGATCGGATAGTTCCACGTATTCGATTTCATCGAGCAAGGCTGTTGCCCCGTGTCGTTCTTGCGCAGATAGCAGAGTCATCTTTGCGCCCTCGCCTGCAACATTGCCCGCTGAAATGATTCGCAATACGGATAGTTTGGGAACCAAGCCAATCTTTATTGCAGAGGCGGGGGAGAGGTATGAGCCGAAAGAGCCAGCAAGAAGAACTTGTTGGATTTCACTTTCTTGGACGCCGAATTCCTCAAGGAGCAATGCCCATCCAGTCGCAATGGCCGCTTTGGCGAATTGCAGCTCGCGCACATCGCGTTGCGTGAGAAACACGCAATCGCTCAGGTCGCCCACTTCGGCGCCCCAAGTGAGGACAAAGACCCTTTCACCGTCTCGTTCGAGAAGTCTTGGTGCAAGAAGAGGGGCGACTTCTTTAGCGACATCGTCCGTGACGAACCTGCCCGAATGATCAAGAAGCCCGACCTGAACGAGGCAAGCGCATGCATCCACCAATCCGGAACCGCAGATTCCAATGGGCGAGGAATCCTCGATGGTTCCAATCACGAAATCTCCGTCAACTATTTTGACAGTCTCGATTGCGCCGGATGCCGCCCGGACTCCACATTTGATTGATGCGGCTTCAAATGCTGGCCCTGCCGGCGCTGCAGTTGCGAGGATCTTCTCGCCATTTCCTAGGATGATTTCGCAGTTGGTTCCGACGTCAATGAATAGCCGAAGGCGCTTATCACGGTCCATTCCGGAAGCTAGTGCACCAGCAATGATGTCACCACCTACATATGCACCCAAAGAGGGCAGGACCACCGCTTTGGCACGGGGATGAACGGTGATGCCAAGTTCGCTTGCTTCAACATCGTGATAGTCAGCGCTTGCCATGATGAAGGGAGCTACGCCCAAAGGCTCTGGATCGATTCCGAGAAGCAATTGCGTCATGGTGGCATTCCCAGCTAAGGCAACCTCGTATACGAAGGAGGGATTGATGCCAGCCTCATCGCACACCTCGGCCGTTAGTTCTGACAGCGTGGCCTGGGCCAGGAATCGAAGGCGGGCAAGGGCAGTGGGGTCGAGCATTGTTGCGCTGATGCGCGTAATGACGTCGGCACCGAAAGGCTGTTGCTTGTTGAGCATCGATTTCACAGCCAAAGGAGAGCCCGTGTTGAGGTCTAGCAATGTCGCAACTACGGTCGTGGTTCCGAGGTCGTAGGCAATGCCGTAGCGAATGCCGGTCGTGTCTCCGGGTTCAACATCAATAAGGGCTTGATCGATAAATACCGCGGTGACTTTGAAGTGCGACGCTCTCAGTACAGTGGGAAGTGTCCTGATAGAAGCAAGCGACACTGTGGCCTCAATATCATCGATCGCATCCAAAAGCCTTTGAATATCCGTGCGTTGGTCTTGCAAAGTCGGCTCAGTCAGTTCCACATACCTTTTTTGAACGGCGGGTCGGAGGATGACCTGCCTGCCGACGCCCACGGTGGCCGCCTTCGGACGAGTGGTCAGAGGAGGGACATCTATGGAGATGTTTGTGATTGTGCGAACAAGACACGCTAGACGCCACCCTTGGGCGATTTCACCAGCCGTGAAGGCCCTTTGATCAAGTGTGGAGGGAGCAACCTCGCCCTTTGTTATCTTGATCTTGCACTTCTTGCACGTGCCGTAACCCCCGCACGTTGAATCGATCGCGATCCCATTCCACGACGCAGCGTCAAAGGCACTGACACCAGTTGGAACGGTGATGATTCGCTCGTTAGTTGCGGTTCCATCTTTTTCCAGTGAGCGGATAGCAAGTTTGACTCGTCCAGTGCCATCGTGATCAGGCACTGTTGACGGCTCTAGTTCTTTTTTAGCGATATTAGACCCCAGTGTTCGATGCTGTCTTTGATGCTTCCAATGAACGGAAGCGGCTGATCCAGTTTGCTCCCCAAGGATCAAGACCAAGGAGCAGATCAGCGGCGCGAACCGCCTCGACAATGATAGGTGTACGAGCGTCCATCACTGCGCTAGTAAGTCCGTGTGACATAGCAGCCGGAAGGAATGCCGCGTTGATTGCGTGACGGTATGGAAGCCCGAATGAGACGTTGGAGGCACCGAGAGTCATATTGAGCCCCCATTTTTCACGGATGCCGTGGATTGTCTCTAGAGTGATTTTGACTGAATCCGGATCTGCCCCCACCGGCATCGCTAAGGGGTCGATGAGGAGATCCTCAAGAGGAATGCCGTATTTCTCAACCTTGCGCACGATCTTCTCGGTGATTGCCATTCGTTCTGCCACGGTTGCGGGTATTCCAGTCTCATCGTTTGGCAAGGCGATTATGGCGGCCCCGTGCTTCTTAATAAGGGGGAGAACCAGATCCATGCGCTCATCCTCGCCGGTGACGCTGTTCACCAACGCCTTGCCCTGATACGTCTCGAGTCCGACCTGCAAGGCTTCAATGATCGATGAATCGATACAGATGGGAAGGTCGGTGAGGGACTGGATCATAGTGATTGCCCTGCCAAGAAGTGCCGGTTCATCAGTGAGAGGCACACCCATATTCACGTCAAGAACATCGGCGCCACCGTTGACCTGCTGTTCAACGTCGATTGCGAGGCGGGAGAGATCATTCTCGCGCAGTTGCATCTGGAATTGCTTTCGACCGGTTGGGTTGATTCGCTCACCAATTATGCAAAAAGGTTGATCGTGCCCAATCGTCACCGTCTTTGTGGCTGACTTCAATACAGTGTGCATTCTGGGCTCCTAGCGTGCGTTTATGGGGCTTGTTTGGTCTATTTTTCGAGCGGTTCTGCCAAGGTCATTCATCAGCCGGATGAGTGCGTCATCGTGGCGAAAATCTGCGATATGAAGTCCGCGCACATTGGGCTGAGCAAGCGCGTGTCTTGCTTGCTCGAGGGCAAGTTGGTAGGCAGCCTCGCGTTGGTCAGAACTGCTCTCAATTCGTTCGATGATGACTCTTGGGACATCGATACCCGGAACTTTGTCGTTCATAAAGTTGAGTTGTCGCGCACCTTTTAGCAAGACGATTGTCGGAAGCAAGTGAAGGGGCGAGGCAACTTCTGCCACACCATGACAGAAAGTTTCCAGACGGTCGGAGTGATAACAGATTTGCAATTGGAGAAAACGGGCACCCGCGCGATATTTCTTGAGCGCCCGCTGGACTCGATATTCAAGGGGAGGCGCAGCGGCATTCTCGACCGCGCCAATATAGAAGTTCGTAGGTGGCTTGATTGAGCGCCCTGAGAGGTACATCCCGTTATTGAGGGATTGAGCCACGCTTATGGCTTGAGCAGAATCCAAGTCAAATACTCGTCGAGTTTCGGGTTCATCACCAGCAGTGACATCGTCTCCTGTCATGAGAGAAAGATTGGTGATGCCGTGAAGGGCGGCGCCAATCATGTCGGCCTGAATTGCGAGCCTGTTCTTATCGCGGCAGGCAATTTGCATGATGGATTCGAGTCCGTGAGCCTCCACGGCGATGGCAACCGCCGTATTGGATGCATGCGCGTGCGCCGCGGGGTTGTCAGTCGCATTCACCGCGTCAAACCACGGTGCCAAACGTTCTACGTTGGAGACAACGCGTTCCATTCCTGCGCCGTCGATTGTCGGAAACTCGGCAGTAAAGACTTTCTCTCTAGTGTTTTCTAGTAGATCCCGCAAATGTGACATTAGTCTGCCCTACTGGGCGCCACGCCAGCGTTCCATCCCTTGGGAACTTGTTGATCTCGCTTCGACAAGAGATTAATCCACGATGAGGTGCCCTTTAACTGCATGTCAACTGGCGGACGTAGATCATTGAAATGTTCACGCCAAGCCTTCGGTAGCGGCAACGACTCTTTTCGCGCAAAAGCCTTGGCCCAGATGCATTGCAAGTCCGGGTTTACCTCACAGTTTCCGTCTTCGCGCACGCCTCCGCACGGCCCATTCCTCAGCGTCTTAGGACATGTCATTGGACACGTCATTCCCGTCGAATGCAGAACACACTGTCCGCACATGCGGCAGTCCCAGATGGGTTTCTTGATCGCATGTTCAACTAGAGGGAGAAGTTTTGGCGTCATATGGGTTAGACGAGAACGAGGTTTCGGCGCTTTTGGATCAGTTCTTTTGCAAGGCGAACCGCAGTCGATGCGTCAGCGGCGTATCCGTCAGCTCCAACCGCGTCAGCGTATTCCTGAGTCACGGGCGCTCCGCCGACCATGATTATAACTTCCTCGCGAAGACCAGCTTTCGTTATCTCATGAATGTTCACTTTGAACATGGGCATGGTCGTGGTGAGGAACGCGGACATGCCGACTATGTCTGGCTTATGTTCGCGAATTGCGTCGATGAATTTCTCGGGTGGCGTCTGCACACCCAGATCAATCACGGTGAAGCCGGCGCCCTCGAGCATGATGTTGACGAGGTTCTTCCCGATATCGTGAACGTCGCCCTTGACAGTGCCCATCACATATGTGCCAATAGATTCAGCGCCGGTTTCAGCAAGAAGGGGACGGAGTACGGCCAGGGCCCCCGACATGGCCTTACCTGCAATGAGCATTTCGGGGACAAAGAAGTCGCCACGTTCGAATCGGGCGCCAACTTCTTCGAGTGATGGGATGAGCGCATCGAAAAGAATTGTGTCCGGCCCCATACCAGCTGCGATGGCCTCATTGGTAAGCGCGAGTACCGCGGGGGCATTACCCATGAGAGTCTCGTCGTAAAGTGCTTTGATAAGTTCGTCGTGGTTCATGCGGCTCCCACTTTCCTTTTATCGTTTTGTTGGTTCGAAATTTCAGAAATGATCAGTTCTCCGAAGACTGCAAATTGCTTATCGGCGATCCGTGGTGTCGGACCAGAAACCGAAATTGCTGCAATTACGTTTCCGTCGGCGTCGCGAACTGGCGCGGCGACAGCTACGAGTCCCTCTTCGAGTTCATCTTTTATGGTCGCAAAACCACGTCGGCGTACTTGCTCGAGTTCAGCAAGTAGCGAGGAACGGGTAGTTATGCTGCGAGAAGTTCTCTTCTCAAGCCGGCCGATGGGGATTTTCACGGTGCTGTACGCCAGCATGACTTTGCCTAGTGCAGAGCAGTGATAGGGAACTTGCGTGCCCACCCAGTTTGTTGCCCCTAGAAGGTATCGGCCGTCGACCTGATCGATCATTTCCACATAACCATTTCCGGCAATGGCAAGGTTGGCGGTCTCTCCAGTTTTTTCGGCCAACGCCTCAAGGACTGGGCGCATCTTCATGGACAAATCGAGTTCATGATTTCTCTGTCGTGCAAATCGCGTGAGTACGTTTCCAGGCAAATAGGCGCCGGAGCGATCCCTCTGAATGAGTCCTTGCTTCTCGAGTGCACCAAGAAGTCGCGAAGTCGTGCTCTTTGGAAGTTCGTGAGCAAGGGCCAATTGGCTTAGCAGAGGTGGGTTTGTTGCCTCAATGACATGGATGAGGAGGGCGCTGGCTCTATCAATCGCCTGCGTGCCGGTGATCTCGGGTTTGGCCACTATCTCCTCCATCTCACACGAGAATAGTTCCATAATATGGAACGCCTGTTCCATATTCATAGCGTATTGTCGTTCCCGTTCTAGGTCAACCCACCGCGCGAAGTAATTAGTTGGAGGCGTAATTGTTTGAGAATCGAATGCCGCGATATGACATCCTCAGCGAAGAATCCATGTCGGTGCTTGATGCAGGATGGCGTCGAATAGTTTCTGAAATTGGTGTGGAGTTTATGAGTCCGTGGGCAGTGGAACTCCTTCGCGAGGCTGGGCAAACGGTCGAAGGTGCAAATGTGAAGTTTGATCCTGATTGGATTTTGCAGCAGGTTGCCAAGGTGCCAAGTGAGTTCAATCTTCGCGCGCGCAATCCAAAGAACAATGTTCACATCGGCGGGAATTCCATGGTATTCGGCGGCGTCTATGGGCCGCCGTTTGTGCGTGAGGGCAATGTGAGACGGGATGCTACTTTCAAAGACTTCGAGAATTTTTGCAAATTGGCCCAGTCCTTCGATGCCTTGGACAGCGTAGGTGGAGTTGTCTGCGAACCAAATGACCTCTCTTTAGACTCCCGCCATCTTGATATGGCATTTGCGGCTGCCACGCTTACGGACAAGTTCTTTATGGGAAACGTCGTGACGGCGGAAAACGCGAAAGATGTCATTCGTATTGCTGAGATTATCCACGGAGGTCGGGCAGCAATCGAAGAGACTCCTGCGTTGATCTCGCTCATCAACTGCAACTCGCCATTGCGGTGGGATGATCGAATGCTCGATTCGTTGCGTGAGTACGCCCTTGCCGGACAACCAGTAGTCGTGACGCCTTTCCTCCTGATGGGCGCAATGAGCCCCGTGACGATTCCTGCGACTCTTGCTCAACAAATCGCCGAAGCATTGACCGGCTTGGCACTTGTGCAGTTGATTCGACCAGGTGCGCCAGTTGTCTTTGGTTCCTTTCTTTCTAACATTGATATGCAGTCGGGCTCGCCCCAATTTGGAACCCCCGAGTCGGGAATCGGATTGCTCTGCACAGGACAGATCGCCCGTCACTTCAATTTGCCATTCCGAGGAGGGGGTGGACTGAACTCATCTCAGACGGTAGATGCTCAATCGGCCTACCAAACGATGATGACAATGATGCCGACCTTTCTTTCGGGCACAAACTGGGTGATGCACACTGCAGGTTGGTTGGAAGGCGGATTGGTCTCCTCCTATGACAAGTTCGTGCTTGATGTGGAAATTCTCCAATCCCTGATGGTTGAGTTCACTCCCCTCGAGTTCAACGAATCATCCCTTGCATTTGATGCACACCTTGAAGTTGGACATGGTGGTCATTTCCTGGGTGCGGCTCACACAATGGATAGATTCCGTGATTGCTTCTACAGGCCATTTCTAACCAATAGCGATAACTACGAGCGCTGGACGCGGCTAGGTTCACGGGACACGCGTGATCGTGCCGAGGAGATTTGGAAGAAGAAACTTGAGGAATACGTGATGCCAGAGATGGATCCCTCGACATTATTGGAGTTGTCTGATTTCGTTGCACAGCGAAAAAGCCAACTCGACAGTTGATCCAAGGAGACGATGTGTCAGTTCAGTCCGTCAAATCTTTATTCATTGACGGAGCGTGGCGTGGTGCCTCCGATCAATCCACGCGCGAGATCCGAAGCCCCCATGATGGCTCACTCGTGGTTCTTGTCTCTGAGGCTAGCGCCCAAGACGCATCCGATGCGATCGCCGCAGCAAGGGCGTCATTTGATTCAGCAAATTTCTCGTCGTGGAGTTGGGCGGAGAGAAGCGCATTGGTTGCGCACATTGCTGATCTCTTGGAAAGAGACGCAGAGAAGATCGCCATGCTTGAAAGTGGCGATACGGGTAAACGGCTCATTGAGGCGCGGTACGACATTGCCGATGTGATTTCAGTCTTCAGGTATTACGCGGGTCTTGGTCTTGCCGAGCACGATCGTGTAGTTCATATTGGCGATGATCACATTGAAAGTCGGATAGTCAACGAACCGGTAGGGGTCTGCGCGCTCATTGGTCCCTGGAACTACCCACTCCTTCAGGCATCATGGAAGATCGCTCCAGCCCTCGTTGCTGGCTGCTCCTTTATTCTCAAACCAAGCGAGCTAACGCCTTCTTCTGCTATTGCTCTCTTTCATCTCATTGATGAGGCGGGGACTCCTAGAGGTGTTGCCAACCTCGTCCTTGGTGCGGGCGCTGTAGTAGGTGCGCCACTCTCGAGTGATCCGCGAGTCGATTTGGTTTCTTTCACGGGCGGACTTGCTACGGGCAAAGCCATCATGAGAACGGCCGCCGATACAGTGAAGAAAGTGGCGTTGGAACTCGGCGGGAAGAATCCAAACATCATTTTTGCCGATGCTGATCTTGATGTTGCGATCGATAACGCGGTAACAGCTGTGTTCCTGCATTCAGGTCAGGTCTGTTCTGCTGGCACGCGTCTATTAGTGGAGCGCTCGATTCATGATCTCGTTGTCGAGAAAATCGTCGCCCGGGCAAAGGCGATTTCGATGGGTGGACCCCAAGATCTCAGTGCCGAGATCGGCCCTTTGATTAGTAAGGCACATCTTGAGAAGGTCTCCCACTATGTGGAGAACGCATTGGCCGAAGGGGCGAAATTGCTCGTTGGCGGGAAGCGGAGCACTCTGCCGTCTCTGTCTCAAGGTTGGTATTTCGAACCCACCGTCTTAGATAGTTGCACTACATCGATGTCATGCGTCCAAGACGAGTCCTTTGGTCCGGTGTTGACGGTGGAAGTTTTTGATTCTGAATATGAAGCTATTGCGCTTGGAAATGACACGATTTATGGCCTTGCCGGAGCCGTTTGGACAGGTGATATCGAAAAAGCCAACAGAGTCGCGAAAGCTCTTCGCCACGGCACGATCTGGATCAACGATTTTGGCCCTTACAAGGCTCAAGCCGAGTGGGGAGGGTTCAAGGCTTCTGGAATTGGCCGAGAGCTCGGACCAAGTGGATTGCACGAATACCTTGAAAAAAAGCATATTTGGACGAACACTTCTCCTGCACGCTCCGGATGGTTCGCTGACGCCCAACAAGGAGAGACGCAATGAGTTCTAGTTCGCCGATGATTTCTGTGCGTCATCTTTGGAAAGTATTTGGTCCAAACGCGGACAAGATCATCGGGACTCCAACTGCCCACCTGAGTAGATCAGATATGCGCGCCCAAACTGGCAACACCATTGCAGTTAGGGATGTCTCCTTCGATGTCGCACCTGGTGAGGTTTTCGTTGTTATGGGTCTTTCGGGTTCTGGAAAATCGACTTTAGTTCGTTGCATGACGCGCCTGATCGAACCCACCCAAGGCGAACTCGAACTTGAGGGCGAAGACATCCTCAAGGTAGACACGAAGAGACTGCGCGAATTAAGGCGATCGAGTTTCTCGATGGTGTTTCAGCACTTCGGCCTGCTGCCTCATAGAAAAGTCATCGACAATATTGCGTACAGTCTCGAAATCAACGGAGTCAAAAAAGAGATTCGTCATGCGCGCGCAAACGAGGTTATCGATCTGGTTGGGTTGCAGGGGTATGCCAATGCCTACCCGGACCAGCTCTCTGGCGGGATGCAGCAACGTGTTGGGCTTGCCCGTGCACTTGCGGTCGATCCCAAGGTGCTTTTCCTAGATGAGCCCTTCAGCGCTTTGGATCCGCTGATTCGGCGAGATATGCAAGCAGAGGTCATCCGCCTTCACCAGGAACTCGGCAAGACATTGGTCTTCATTACCCACGATCTTGCGGAGGCCGTGAAACTAGGTGATCGGATCGCGATCATGAGGGACGGGGCAATTGTGCAGATCGGCACGCCTGAGGAACTTGTCGCGTCTCCTGCTGATGACTACGTTGCCAATTTCGTCCGTGATTTCCCAAGATCTCAGGTGCTCACTCTGCGCTGGATAGCTAGGCAGCCAGAGGTTGGTGACGATCTTTCGGGTCCAATTCTTCCTCCGATGATTTCAGTCCGCGATGCCGCTCGCCAAGTCTTGGAGGCGGGCTGCTCTGTTCGCGTGATGGAAGAAGGGCACCTGATAGGTGTTGTTACGTCAAAGGACATTCTTGAAGTGATAGCGGGAGCGCAACTTTAGTGTCCACGCAATTACTGAATCGACCGGCAGAAAGCAAACTGTCTATTGCGCCAAAAAAGGCCTCGAAGTTAAACGTCTATCTCGGTCTGCTTACAGTCTCCTTTCTGGTATCTGCCGTCTTCCTCAGGGGCAGAGCCACATTGCCACTTGACCGTTCAAGTTTGACCCCCTTCCACAATTGGCTTAATAGTGTGAGCGCGTGGATTGATACGAATCGAGACTCGAATCCAGTCTTTACCTCGTTTGTAAACGTGATTAGGGGAATCATTGAAGGTTTCGTAACTTTTCTTCAGAACATGATTAGCCAGACGGGGGATACCCGAACCATTCCTCAGATCGGCTGGCTGGGCGTGGTTGGGATTATTGGTCTCGTCGTATACTCAATTTCCAGTATCAGAATCGCAATCTTTTCTGTTGTTGGTTTCCTTAGTCTTGGACTACTTGGATTATGGCAAGAGTCGATGGACACTCTGGCTTTAACACTTGCCGCAGTCACGCTTTCACTCTTGATCGGAATCCCTTTGGGTATATATGCCGGACTTAATCCAAAGTTTGAGAAATTCATAACGCCTGCGTTGGATTTTGCCCAAGTAATGCCTACCTTCGTCTATTTGACTCCAGTAACCCTTTTCTTTCTCATAGGTCCGGCTTCGGCGACAATTGTCACTCTGATTTACGCAGTCCCTCCGGCACTTCGAATCACTTCGGTGGCCATCAAGCAAGTGCCATGGTCCAGTGTCGAGGCCGCGGTCTCCATGGGGTCGACCCGCATGCAGGCGCTGCGCAAGGTTCAACTACCTCAGGCTAAACGGACCATCGTGGTTGGAATTAACCAGACAATAATGGCCGCACTTTCGATGGTCACAATTGCTGCCCTCATTGATGCTCCAGGTCTGGGACAGGTCGTAGTCCGAGCTCTCGAGTCTCTTGACGTGGGACGGGCATTTCAAGCCGGACTTGCAATAATAATTTTAGCGATCGTGCTAGACAGATCGACCACGGCAGCGGCCTCAAAGGTGGACACAGGACATGGCGCAGTCACTTCGCATGCGTCACGCAGGAGAACGTTGGCCGGGTTGGCAATCGTGACCTTGATAGTCGTTTTTGCTTCGAGGATCGTTGCTTGGGCGGGAAGCTTTCCAGGCTCTGGTTCCTTGGGATTAAATGCCGCCAAATATGTCAATAATTATGTGAATTGGTTTCAACTGCACTTTGTCGCGATTACAAACGACATTACGGATTTCGTTTCTTATGGGTTGATTAATCCTATGCAAACGCTGTTAACTCAAAGTCCATGGTTTGTCACCGGGTTAGCCTTTGTCGGGCTCGGCGCGATCTTTGGTGGAAGAAAATTGGCAGGAATCTCTCTCTTCTGCGTTCTCGCAATTGTCGGTACGGGGCTCTGGTCAGACACCATGGTGACGCTTGCATCCACATTAGTAGCATCTGTAATCACGGTCGCGCTGGGCGTCGTCGTGGGAACATGGATCGGACGCAGCAAACGAGCAGATCGGTGGATTAGACCCATCCTGGATGCGGGACAGGTATTGCCGGCATTTGTCTACCTTGTTCCGTTTCTTGGATTGTTCGGTGCAACCCGCTTCACCGCCATAATGGCGGCAGTCGTGTACGCCGCGCCCGCATCAATAAAATTGATGGCCGATGGCATACGCGGAGTTCCTGAAACAATTATCGAAGCCGCGACTGCAGCAGGGTCATCTTCTTGGCAAATGATTACAAAAGTGCAGATTCCCAGTGCGAGAAGGGCGCTGGCCCTCGCTACGAACCAGGGCATTATCTATGTTTTGGCAATGATTGTTGTTGGAGGACTGGTTGGCGCCGGTGGGCTTGGCTATCTCGTCGTCGCAGGTTTTGCGCAGGAAAATTTGAAGGGCAAAGGTCTGGCTGCTGGATTGGCCATTGTTCTTCTCGGAATAATGCTCGATCGCATTACACAGGCGGCTGCGCATAGAAACTCAAAGGAGCAGGTCGCAGCATCACACTAGGTTCCGCTGCTCATCCGAGCAGCGGTTAAGGACGACCTCGGTCGTCGGAGCTGGAGGACGCACAATGTTTAAAAACCATCGTGCTCGGCGAGTAACAACTTACCTGCTATTAGCAGGCGCGGTGACATTTGCGTCATCAGCCGCTGGTAGTGCGCAGGCTGCCTACTCAAAGGCGAGTACAGCGAAATGTGGCACAGTAACTTTGGCCGATAATGCTTGGGTTGGCTACGAAGCCAACCTTGCGGTTGTTTCCTATGTGCTCAAGCACAACTTGGGTTGCAAGGTTGTTGTAAAGAACATCAGCGAACAAATCTCATGGCAGGGTTTCGCATCCGGCCAAGTTGATGCAATCTTGGAAAACTGGGGTCACGATGACCTAGCCAAGAAATACATCACCACCCAGAAGGTCGCCGTTGATTTGGGACCAACGGGCAATAAGGGCATTATTGGCTGGTATGTCGTTCCCTGGATGGCCAAGAAGTATCCTGACATCCTCAACTACAAGAATTTGAACAAGTATGCCTCAATGTTCAAGAATTCTGAGTCAGGCTCAAAGGGTGCCTTCCTCGATGGCGATCCATCATATGTGACTAATGACGAGGCCACCATCAAGAACCTTAAGCTTAATTTTAAGGTCATCTATACGGGTAGCGAGGCGGCATTGATCACTTCGTTCCGTTCGGCTGAAGCACAGAAGAAGCCGATGATTGGCTATTTCTATGAACCACAGTGGTTCCTTGCAGAGGTGCCGTTGCAGCATGTAACGCTCCCTCCCTATACCCCTGGTTGCGATGCAGTCCCAGCAAAGGTTGCATGCGATTACCCGCCATATGTACTTAACAAAATCGCAAGGGCCAAGTTCCTGAGTTCAGGATCCCCGGCGGCAAAAGTGATCAAGAATTTCAAGTGGACAAATGCAGATCAGAACTCCGTGGCCAAGTCGCTTGCAGTCGACAAGCTGACCGATGAGGCTGCGGCGAAGATATGGGTTACGGCGCATCCAGCACAGGTCAAAGCCTGGCTCGGCGCGTAATGCAGATCCGTACATCGTAATGTGCGGGGCGTGTTTGCTTGCAGACATCTGCAAGCAAGCACGCTCTCATACGACGGATATAGAATTTCGAGTCTGAGGACGAAGGGCGGATTTAGGTGAGTGCGCAATACGATTACATCATCGTTGGCGGTGGCTCAGCAGGAAGCGCACTGGGCAACCGACTTAGCGCCGATCCCAGCAACAAGGTCCTCATTCTCGAGGCTGGGCGTCGAGACTATAAGTGGGATGTCTTCATACATATGCCCGCCGCACTCGCATTTCCAATCGGTAACAAGCACTACGACTGGATGTACGAGTCTGAACCAGAGCCGTTTATGAACAACCGCCGCATTTATCATGCCCGCGGAAAGGTTCTAGGAGGCTCAAGCAGCATCAACGGGATGATTTGGCAGCGAGGGAACCCTCTGGATTATGAGCGCTGGGCCAAGGACCAAGGCATGGAGAACTGGGACTACGCCCACTGTTTGCCTTATTTCAAGCGTATGGAGAATTGTCTAGCGGATCCGACCAACGTGTTCCGCGGTGACAGCGGGCCCCTTCAATTGGAACGTGGCCCGGTAAAAAACCCCTTGTTCAATGCCTTTTTCAAGGCAACAGTCGAAGCGGGGTATTCGCGAACCGATGACGTCAACGGATATCGCCAAGAGGGTTTTGCTGCCTTCGATCGCAATGTTAGACGCGGTCGCCGCCTGAGTGCTGCGAGGGCTTATCTCTATCCTGTAAAGAATCGGAAGAACCTAACCATTAAGACGAAGGCAATGGTCACCAAAGTTATCTTTGAGGGAACTCGCGCCGTGGGAGTTGAGGCGATGGTCAAAGGCAAGAAGACTACTTTTGCCTCAAGAGAAGTCGTTCTATGTGGCGGTGCGATCAATACGCCGCAGATACTTCAACTGTCGGGGATTGGAAAGGCAGAAGACCTTCGAAGACTGGGTATCAAACTGGTGAAAGATCTACCTGGAGTCGGAGCAAATCTTCAAGACCATCTTGAGGTCTATGTTCAATATGCATGCAAGCTGCCGGTATCAATGCAGCCGATGCTTCGGACTTGGCGTCGACCTTTTATCGGAGCAGAGTGGCTTTTTCTTCGCAAAGGTCCTGGTGCGACAAATCACTTTGAGGCAGGGGGGTTTGCACGAAGCAATGACAAAGTCGCATATCCCAACCTGATGTTTCATTTCTTGCCACTTGCAATCCGTTATGACGGCACCGCCCCATCATCTGGACATGGCTACCAAGTGCATGTCGGCCCAATGTATTCCGATGCGCGCGGAACCGTGACTATCAGCAGTACGAATCCCATGGATAAGCCCAAGTTGCGCTTCAACTACCTATCGACGCAGCAAGACCGACAGGAGTGGGTGGAGGCTATTCGTGTTGCCAGAAAAATCTTGACACAGAAGGCGATGGATCCCTACAACGGAGGAGAGACATCACCTGGTCCGTCTGTCGACACAGACGAGGAGATCTTGAATTGGATCCGTCGGGATGGCGAGACTGCGCTCCACCCCTCTTGTACGGCGAAAATGGGCACGGATGAGATGTCCGTGGTTGACCCAAATACGATGAAAGTGCACGGAGTAGAAGGCTTGCGCGTCGCTGATGCTTCGGTCTTTCCTTATGTGACTAATGGGAACATCTATGCTCCGGTGATGATGGTTGCCGAAAAGGCCGCAGACTTGATTCTTGGTAAAGAGCCCCTACCTCCCGAGAACATAGAGTTCTACCGTCACCAAAAGGCCTAACTGTGAATGATGACGAATCTGCCCCCTCTTCGATAGCACGAGTGAGGGTTCAGGACACCCAGGCAGGCGGGTCGAGGACAGATAGCGTCGTGGTCGAAGAGCCACTTGAAATCCGCATCAAACGCGGGGGGATTGAAAATCAATTAGGAATCACTATGCGCACACCTGGCGCAGATCTAGAACTCGCCGCCGGCTTTCTTTGGGGAGAGGGCTTTCTTTCATCACCCGATGAATTGATCAGCATTAAAACTTGCGGCGATCGAACTCTCACGCCAAGACAGCGCGCCAACATTGTCATTGCCGAAGTTAGCGATGATTCTCCTGTCCATCCAAGAGCTTTAGAACGTCGGTTCACAATGACATCAGCCTGCGGCGTCTGCGGTTCCATGAGCATCACGGACCTCCATAAAAGGGGTGTGAAGTCAGTTCCTAAATCAACTCGCACCTTCCAACAACTTGCCGCTATGCCAGAGTTACTTGAGGGAAGACAGAGTGTCTTCGACAAAACTGGGGGACTTCACGCGGCATTGCTGGTGGACGGAACTGGAAGACCGCGTTGGGTCCGTGAAGACGTTGGCCGCCATAACGCTGTGGACAAAGTCGTGGGCGCCGCGCTCATTGCGCACGAACTTCCCCTTAGCGGTTGGACCCTTGTGGTGTCGGGAAGAGTCGGCTACGAAATTGTTCAGAAGGCAATCGTGGCAGGGATTTCTGCATTGGTAGGGGTGTCGGCTCCGACATCCCTTGCCGTCGACTTGGCGCATGAATTTGGTCTCACCTTGCTGGCATTTGCCCGCAACGGAAAAGCGAAGGTCTATTCGCCGCTGT
>CAYXIS010000031.1:0-18243 GCA_964465545.1 uncultured Bifidobacterium sp.
CGTCTTGCCACCCTTGAAGTGATCTTGAACAAGACGATGGATGCGGTTTCCCGCGGACGTGAACGACTGGCCGGGGCCGACGACAAGGATGTCTTGTCGCAACTTGCTAACGACTGATTGCGTGATCGATGAACAAGTTCAGGGTCTTTCTCTTCAACACCCATGATCTTCCCCGCCGGGCGGGGGAGATGCGCGAGTATGCATTGGATATTCCGGCCCCAGATCGCATCGGTATCGATGTCATCGCTGTTCCCGAGGATCAGGGCATTCACGTCGCCATGCGTTTGGAGTCTGTCACCGAGGGAATCCTCGTCAGCGCCCAGGTTTCCACTATCGCCGAAGGCGAATGCATCCGCTGCCTGGATCCGATCGAAATGCCGATAGCCCGCAACTTCCAAGAGCTCTACCGGTACGAGCCCGAAAAGGCCCACACCAAGGCTCAACGCAAGGCCGCCGAAGCCTTCGACGATCTTGACGAGGACGAAGACCTCATGGTCGACGGGGAGATCATCAATCTTGAAGGTCCTGTCCGCGATGCCATTGTTCTGGCCCTGCCGATCAATCCCCTCTGCGATGAGGACTGTCCGGGCCTATGCCCCCGCTGCGGAGTGAAATGGAGTCTGCTGGAACCCGATCATCGTCACGATGTGAAGGATCCCCGTTGGGCCGGCCTTTCTGACCTGTTTGAGAATGAGGAGCCATAGGCCCGATTTCGGATTAGCGGGGGTTTAGGGGATACTTAGCCCCGATCCTGTACAGGGCTGTTAGAAATCAGAAAGAGGAACGAAAAGTGCCAGTACCAAAGCGAAAAATGTCGCGCTCCAAGACCCGTTCCCGTCGGAGCCAGTGGAAAACCACAGCAGCAGCCCTTGTCGCATGCCCACAATGCCAGTCACCTCGTTTGCAGCACACTGCCTGTCCCACGTGCGGCACATACAACCGCCGTCAGGTAATCGAGGTCTGATCTGTATTCTGCGCTAACTAAGGCCCTGGGCGTTGAGTTGCGCCCAAACATGCTTGAGTTGGCACTTACACACCGTTCCTATGCTTACGAATCGGGTGTAACGCAAACTAACGAGCGCCTTGAATTCTTAGGCGACTCCGTTTTGGGCCTTGTTGTCACGCAAGAGTTGTACTCCCGTTTTCCCGATCTGGATGAAAGTCGACTCTCGCCTCTTCGCTCTGGCGTAGTCAATATGCGTGCCCTTGCAGATGTGGCGCGCACCCTCGAATTGGGCGCAGTGATCCGACTGGGCAAAGGCGAGGAAGTCACCGGCGGGCGCGATAAGAATTCACTTCTGGCAGATGCCTTCGAGGCCATCATCGGCGCCATCTACCTTGAAAAAGGATTTGATGAGACTTCCAAGATAATCATCAAACTCATCGCACCCACGTTGGAGAACGCACTTGCAAAAGGCGCAGGGTTGGACGGCAAGACCGCACTCCAAGAACTCTTAGCTTTTCAAGGCAAAGGTGTGCCTGAGTACGTTGTTACCGAAACAGGGCCGGACCACGACAAGAGTTTCACGGCATTTGCCATGGTTGGTGGGGAGGCCATCGCCGAAGGTCAAGGAAAAAGCAAACGCGAGGCAGAACAGATCGCCGCGCGCGTGGCATACGAACTATTGAGCGAGCCGTCGCAGGGCTAAGTCCGACGCCATCTGGTGGCTAGGGTAGGTTTGCCCCGTGTATTTGAAAAGCATCACCCTCAAAGGGTTCAAATCCTTTGCATCCGCGACGACTCTGCGTCTTGAGCCAGGGATCACCTGCGTTGTCGGGCCCAACGGCTCGGGCAAGTCAAATGTCGTCGATGCCCTCAGTTGGGTGATGGGTGAGCAAGGCGCGAAATCCCTTCGTGGCGGCAAGATGGAAGACGTCATCTTTGCCGGAACCAGCGGCCGCTCACCTCTTGGGCGCGCTGAAGTCTCCGTCACCATTGATAACACCGACGGTGCCCTCCCTATTGATTACACAGAAGTCACTATTTCCCGCATCCTTTTCCGAAATGGCACCAGCGAGTACCAGATAAATGGGGATGCTTCTCGGCTTCTAGATATCCAGGAACTCCTCAGCGACAGCGGCATTGGTCGCGAGATGCACGTCATCGTCGGACAGGGTCAGCTTGATGCCATCTTGATGGCCAACCCTGACGAGCGTCGCGGTTTCATCGAAGAGGCCGCGGGTGTGCTCAAACACCGCAAGCGCAAAGAGAAGGCACTTCGCAAACTCGAATCGATGCAGGCCAACCTTGCCCGTATCCAAGATCTCACCGTCGAACTTCGCCGGCAACTGCGGCCACTTGGAAAACAAGCAGAAGTTGCCAAGAAGGCCGCGACAATTCAAGCAGATCTCCGAGATGCCAAACTTCGCCTGCTCGCAGATGATCTGATCTCACTTTCAAAGACTCTAGATGCAGAGGTTGCTGACGAGACCGCACTTCGCGAGAGACGCGCAATTGTTGAAAATGATCTCGATGCTGCAAGAACTCGTGAGAACGAACTTGATGCCCAGATGGCAATCGACTCTCCGAAATTGGTGCAGGCACAAGAGACGTACTACCAACTGAATTCCCTGCGCGAGAAATTCCGCGGAACACAGAGCCTTGCCCAAGAGCGTTCGCGCTTTCTGGCAGAGGAGGCCGAGGAAGCGCGCACCGCAGGCCGAGATCCCGAGACCCTCGATCGCGAAGCCGTCCTGCTTCGACAAGAGGAGGCGCAACTTCGCGCAACTGTCGAATCCTCCCGCGCGCAGTTGCATGCCGCCACAGCCTCACTTGCAATCAGCGAATCAGAACTCAAAGCCGAAGAAGATCGCGTGGCAGCAGCCCTTCGCGCCTTGGCCGATCAACGCGAAGGCACCGCAAGGCAAGAAGGACACATCAAATCCCTTGCTGCGCGCCTGGACGCGATCACTGAAGAAATCTCCCGGCTCACGAAGGCGCGGGATGAGGCGCAGATGCGCGCAGATGCGGCGCAGCGTGAGTACTCCACTTTTGAATTGGATATTGCAAGCGCTGATTCGAGCGAACTCGGATTGGATTCCCAATTTGAATCTGCCAAGAGCGCACTTGATGAGACTAAAGCCAAACTGGCTGATCTTGTAGACCAAGAGCGCGCTGCCGACCGCGAACGCAATGCTCTTGAATCCAAACTTGAAGCGATGCATCTGACTTCGGCTTCGCGCGATGGCGCCGCAGCGCTTCTGCGTGATCCGCGCGGCATCAACATTCTTGGGAGCATCGCCTCTCTCGTCGAGATCGATTCGGGTTGGGAGGGCGCGGCCGCTGCGGCCCTTGGCTCCTTGGCCGATGCCGTTGTCCTCCAAGACCTTTCTTCCGCAGTCACAGCTCTTACGACCCTTCGCTCCGAGAACCTCGGGCAGGCAGATTTCCTTGTCCTTCGCCCAGATTCGGGGCAGACCGGGGGTTCGATTCCATCAGGGTTGACCGCAATTACCACCCATGTGCGCTCTTCGCACATCAACGATCTCCTGCAGGAACTTCTTGCAACGACGGTGGTCGCCGACAGCGCCCGCGAGGCCGAATCCATCATCGGCTCTCACCCCAGTCTTACCGTCGTCACCCGCGAAGGTGATGTCTTTACGCAATCCCGTGCTCGTGGCGGATCAAAGTCTTCATCCTCGCTCATTGAAATTCACGCGCTCATTGAAGAGTTGAACCGGAAAATCTCTGATGTCACTCACGTGTGTCAGCGACTTCGTTTCGAAATTTCGGCTGCCGAGACACTCGTGGGTCAACGCCAGAGCGAATTCGATGTTGCCTTGAGCAAACTCAACGAATCTGATGCGCGCATTGCTGCCTTGACAGAGCAGTTGGCTGTTGCCGGGCAGCATTCGAAGTCAGCGCGTGCAGAGGTCGAGCGGCTCAACGCGGCGATTCTTGAAGCAGAATCAGCGAAATCTCGCGACGAGAGCGAACTGGGCATTGCTCAAGAGCAAATTCACCACCACGGAAATGTTGAAGAGCCAAGCCATGCGCACGCCGAAGAACTTCGCGCAGAGGTTTCGACGGCTCGCACAACTGAAGTTGAAGCGCGATTGAGCGTTCGAACGAGTGAAGAACGCGTGGAATCACTTGCTGCCAGGGCTAAGGCACTTGAAGATGCAGCAAAGGCCGAACGCGAAGCATCAGAGCACGCGATCAGCAGGCGTGAAGCACGTGCACGAGGAGCCG
This sequence comes from uncultured Bifidobacterium sp., assembly GCA_964465545.1. GTDB lineage: Bacteria > Actinomycetota > Actinomycetes > Nanopelagicales > Nanopelagicaceae > QYPT01. Next base: position 4,193 of record CAYXIS010000031.1, read on the forward strand.
TGGTTTCCCAAGCGATTGCGGAGGCAGCATACGAGGCTCTCATTCATATCGAGCGCTCGATCGCAAAGGCGGCGGCCGAGCGCGGTCGTCTTGAGGAAGCAAGGGCGGCACGCGAAGGTGAAACCCTCACAGTCCGCGCGCGAGTCCGCGAACTCGCTGCAGAATTGGAACAATTAACTTCCAGTGTTCATCGTGATGAGATTGCGCGCGCAGAACAGCGGATGCGCATCGAGCAACTCGAACTCAAAGCAGTTGAAGAACTCGGCGTTGACGTGGCGACCTTGGTCAATGAATATGGGCCAGAAAACGATGTTCCTACATTTATCGAAACCGATGAGGGCGCAGTTGTTGCGGGTGATCTCATTCCTTACCGCCGCGAACAGCAAGAGCGACGCCTCATTAGCACCGAGCGATCCCTCGCGATGCTGGGCAAGATCAACCCGCTCGCCCTTGAGGAGTACACCGCTCTTGAGGGACGTCTTCGCTTTCTTGCAGAGCAACTAGAAGACCTCAAGCGGACCAAGAAGGATCTCTTGGACATCATCAAGGAAGTGGATGAGCGCGTTCAACAGATCTTCATGGACGCCTACGAAGACACCGCAAGGCACTTCGAGGACATCTTCTCTCGCCTCTTCCCAGGCGGCGATGGTCGATTGATCTTGACCAACCCAGATGACTTAACGACCACAGGCGTGGATGTCGAAGCGCGTCCTCCCGGAAAGCGTGTGAAACGTCTTTCGCTCCTTTCAGGCGGTGAAAAGTCGCTGACTGCTGTTGCGCTCCTCGTCGCGATCTTCAAGGCAAGGCCAAGTCCGTTCTATGTGCTGGATGAGGTTGAGGCTGCACTTGATGATGTCAACCTTGGCCGACTCCTTGCTGTCTTTGAGGAATTGCGTGAGACGTCGCAACTCATTGTGATCACACATCAGAAGCGCACCATGGAAATTGCCGACGCTCTCTACGGAGTCACGATGCGCGGGGACGGCGTCACCGAAGTCATCTCTCAACGACTTCGTGACTCTACTCAAGCCGTATAGGAACCAGCCTCATGGGCTTGTTTAGCAAAATACTTGCAAAGATCACCGGCACTGCACATGCATCGGCGGCGGACTGGGAAGAGTTGGAAGCGGCGCTTCTTGAAGCAGATCTTGGTCCAGATCTCGCGCGCAAAATTCTTCACTCTGCACGCACTGCGAAGAGCGAGAGTGCAAGCCAAGCAATCGCCTCTGCTCTTCGCTCCTCCCTTTGCGAGAAGAGCCGCGAGATGTCTTCTCTTCGTCCGAGTGCGATATTGGTTGTCGGTGTAAATGGAACTGGCAAGACGACCTCTTCAGCCAAACTTGCTCACGCTCTTTCTAACAATGGACAAAGTGTTCTGCTTGCAGCAGCAGACACATTCCGCGCCGCAGCGGTTGATCAACTGCTCACGTGGGGCGAACGGTTGGAAATTGATGTCGTGCACGGGGCGGTGAATGCCGATCCTGCATCAGTGGCTTTCGATGCCGCCCAACAATGTCTTGCACGAAAGTCCGATTGCTTGATTGTTGACACCGCAGGTCGCATGCACACAAAGAGCGACTTGATGGATCAGTTGGGCAAAGTGAAAAGGGTCGTCGAAAAGCGCCTGCCTGTCGGTGAAATCCTCTTAGTGGTGGATGCGACAACAGGCCAGAATGGACTGACCCAGGCGAAAGTATTCGCCGAAAGTGTTGACCTCACTGGAATCATCTTGACCAAAGTCGATGGCAGCGCACCAGGTGGGATCGCAATGGCTATTGAGGCCACATTGGGAATACCCATCAAATGGGTGGGTTCGGGCGAGTCTGTACGCGATTTCGCCCCTTTCGAGCCTGAGGCCTATATCCAGTCCCTGCTGTAACCAATTCGTAACACAAGGGCGCTCTTTGTGACGCGCCCGAAACTCTTTGTGTGGGTTGTTGTAACTGGACTCCGTCATATTTCCCTCCATCTCAATGGCGAGAACGCTCACCTATATATTTTGGAGAAAATATGAGCTTCGTTAATACGAATTTTTCTGCCGGAGACACAGCATGGATTTTGACGTCTTCTGCGCTCGTTCTTCTCATGACGCCAGGGCTTGCCTTCTTCTATGGTGGCATGGTTCGTGGAAAGAACGTTCTTGGAATGTTGGCGCAGAACTTTGTGACGATGGGTGTCGTCAGCGTGCTCTGGATAACTGGCGTATTCAGCCTTGCCTTCATCGGAACCGGAAAATTTATCGGCAACCTTCATCAGTTTGGTCTCAATCACATCTGGCAGCAGGCCACGGGCTTTGAGGCTCTTACGATTCCACCGTTGGTCTTCGTGGCATTTCAGTTGATGTTCGCAATCATCACCCCTGCGCTTATCACGGGTGGAATCGCCGATCGAATGAAGTTTGGGGCATGGACGCTCTTCTCCGCGGTCTGGCTCGTCCTTGTCTACGCACCTGTTGCTCACTGGGTCTTCTCTCCAAGTGGATGGCTCTTCAAGCTGGGCGCTGAAGACTTCGCCGGTGGGACAGTCGTTCACGCCAACGCCGGTGCCGCAGCACTCGCCGTCATCTTGGTCATCGGCCGCCGCCGAGGATGGCCAAAGGAGCGGATGCGTCCGCACAATGTTCCCTTCGTTCTTCTTGGTGCGGGCCTCCTGTGGTTTGGATGGTTTGGATTCAACGCCGGATCTGCGTTGGCTGCCAACACTTTGTCTGCCTACGCATTCATCAACACCAACACCGCAACCGGCGCGGCATTGCTTGGATGGATCCTCGTTGAGAAGATTCGCGATGGCCATCCAACAACGTTGGGTGCGGCTTCTGGTGCGATTGCAGGCCTTGTTGCCATCACTCCTGCCTGCGGATTCGTAAGCCCAATGGGTTCGATAGCTATCGGCTTTGCCGCTGGAATCATCTGCGCACTTGCCACTGGCCTTAAGAACTTCTTCAAGTTCGACGATGCTCTCGATGTAGTCGGTGTCCACTTGGTCGGCGGCGTGCTCGGTGCTCTACTTATAGGACTTCTCGGAACACATACGGTCAACGGAGCAAATGGCTTGTTCTACAAGGGCGGATGGACATTGATGGGTCATCAAGTTGTAGCAGTTGCCGCAGTTGTTGCTTACTCATTCGTTGCGACATACATCATCGCCCAAATCCTGGACAAGACAATTGGACTTCGTGTCACCGCCGATGATGAAGCAAAGGGTCTTGACTTGAGTCAGCACGCCGAGACGGCATACGAGACCGCTTCCTACGGTGGAGGATCTCGTCTCATTTCTTCATCCGAGTCGAACTGAAAAGGGGAAATGAATGAAACTCATTACCGCAATTCTCAAGCCATTTAAGTTAGATGATGTAAAGAATGCCCTCCAGATGCATGGAGTCACGGGGATGACTGTCTCGGAGGCGAGCGGATATGGCCGCCAAGGCGGACATACCGAGGTCTACCGAGGAGCCGAATACACGGTGGACCTCATCCCGAAAGTGCGGTTGGAAGTACTGGTCGATGACAGCGAAGCCGAAGCAGTTATCTCGGTGATCGTAAAAGCGGCCTCTACCGGTTCCATTGGCGATGGCAAGGTTTGGTCGACCCCGGTTGATCAAGTGGTACGTGTTCGAACAGGCGAACGAGGAGTGGATGCGATTTAGTGGGAACACGTGAACGCAGAACACGATCGAACGAGAGCGATCGAGTTCTGAGCGCGCTCTTTCTTGCAGCAAACGAGCAGTTGCATAAAGGAGCACGTGGAGAAATCGCGGGGATAGCACTCGCCGCGGTCGGTGGTTACGGCCGCGGCGAGTTATGTCCTGGGTCGGATCTGGACATCCTCATCCTTCATGACGACCAATTTTCGTCGGAGGATCTTCAAAGCTTCGTCAATTCGGTGCTTTATCCCATATGGGATGGCAAGACCCCGAGCACTGATATTCCCCGCAGTGTGGATCACTCTTTTCGAACCGTGAGCCAGACACGCGAAGCCGCAGATGCCGACCTCAAAGTTGCAATGGGACTGCTCGATATTCGCCTAGTCGCAGGGGATGCGTCCTTGGTCGCATCCGTGCAACATAATGCAATCGATAATTGGCGGCGAGATTCCAGGCGGCGACTTGCCGAATTGAAAGTCCTCCTAGCTGATCGCCATGAGCGATCGGGAGAATTGGCCTATCTATTGGAGCCGGACTTGAAGGAGGCACGCGGAGGACTTCGAGATATCGTCGCATTGCGCGCGATCGCAATGAGCGGTGCCATAGATATCCCATTCGAACGGGTGAGCGCCGCGGAGTCCTCGCTGACTAGCATTCGCGAATCACTGCACATTCAAAGTGGTCGCACCAAGGATCGATTGCTCTTTCAAGAGCAAGACAAAGTTGCAACGGCGTTGGGTTTCACAGACGCCGATGCATTGATGAGCGAGGTCGCAAAGTCGGCTCGAGCCGTTGATTACTTAATGCAATTGACGTGGCATCGTCTTGATCATCGAAGCAAGGACGGGCTGGGAAGATTCCTTCGAAGGCCTCGAGTTACTAGCGTTGGACGAGGCATTAGCGTCGCCCATCAAGAAGTTGTCTTGGATGTTGGGGCGATTACCATCGAAGACCCTGTTCTGGGTCTTCGTGCGGCGGCCAAGGCCGCGCAGCTGGGACTTCATTTGTCGATGGAATCGTGTGTGCTCCTATCGCAATCTTTTGAGCAAGGAATTGGCGTACTTCCCAATCCGTGGCCACGCGAAGCACGTGAAGACCTTGTTGCACTCATTGGTGCGGGCAGCGCAATGGTGCCAGTGTGGGAAGCACTGGACCAAGAGGAGATCATTTCTGCTTGGCTGCCGGAATGGCAGTCGGTGCGCAGTCTTCCCCAACGCAACTTCCTGCATCGACACACTGTTGATCGTCACATGGTTGAGACCGCGGTTCATGCCGCCGCCTTGACAAGGCGTGTTCACCGACCTGACCTGCTTTTAATCGCGGCCCTTTTTCACGATATCGGCAAAGGCTCCGATGGAGATCACTCCGAACGCGGTGCGCATCTCATCGAGCCACTCGCAAAAAGGATGGGCTTTGGCCAGGCAGATGTCGCAACCTTGGTATTGCTCGTCCAGCACCATCTACTTCTTTCGGCGACCGCGACCAGGCGTGATCTGCACGATCCTGCAACCATCGCATCGGTCATGACTGTTATTCCGGATTTGCAGACCCTAGAGCTCTTGCACGTCCTGAGCATTGCAGATGGTGAAGCGACCGGCAGCGCAGCATGGAGCAATTGGAAGGCGACGTTGGTTTCTGATCTTGTCGAGCGGGTTCGCATGGCAATGAGCGGAAGCATTATTGCGCCAGAGCCAGAATTGACACCCGAGCAGCGCGGGTTCGCCGAAGTCGGCGCACTTCGCGTCGAAGTCTTTTTGCGCGATAGCGATTACGCCATCGAGATCATCGCACCAGACAGGCCTGGCCTTCTCTCCATCGTTGCAGGGGTTCTCAACCTGGCGCGCCTAGATGTGAGATCCGCGCGAACTAGATCGCATGGTGTTTCAGCAGTTATGAAGTGGATCGTCTCCCTTGATCCCAACGCACCGATTCCGACGGCTGAGAAGATCCATGCAGATATTCATTCAGCACTTAACGGTCAAGGAGATCTTGAGCGGCGCATCCAAGAACGAGTGAAGGCATATTCGCAGTTGCCTTCGATTCCAGTTCCACCGCCAGTTGTCGAGACCTTCGATCAGGCGTCCAGTGACTGCACGGTCTTTGAAGTGCGAAGCCACGACCAACCCGGTTTGCTCTTCCGTATCGGGGATGCGATCACCCGCTGTCGGGTGGACATTCGATCCGCCATCGTCACCACTCTCGGGGCCGAGGCCATCGACACCTTGTATGCCACAGAAATTTCAGGGGGACCGCTGAGTCGCGAGCGGGCAAACGAGGTAGCGGGAAGGCTCCGAGAAGCACTTCGTTAGGTTGGGTTAGGCTACGTCTCTATGTTTGACTCACTGACTCAGCGCTTCTCCGCATCCCTTGCCTCCCTGCGCTCACGCGGCAAGATCTCTGCCTCGGACATCGATAACACCTGCCAGGAGATTCGCACTGCCCTTCTTGAAGCGGACGTGGCGCTTGCAGTCGTCAATCAGTTCATCGAGGACGTTCGCACCAAATCTTTAGAGACCCTTCCGACGCTGCAATCTGGCACCAATCAGGCTCAGGCGATATTCGACATCATCAACGCCACCCTGGTCGAGATCCTCGGCAACCAGGCCAGGCGGGTTCGTTTCTCCAAGCAACCGCCGACGATCATCATGCTGGCCGGTCTCCAAGGCGCGGGTAAAACCACTCTGGCTGGAAAACTGGCCAAGCACTTTGCAGACCAGGGCAACACTCCGCTCCTTGTCGCATCAGACCTTGCCCGCCCCAACGCGGTTACCCAGTTGCAGGTTGTGGGCCAGAGCATCGGCGTCCCTGTCTTTGCACCAGAGCCAGGAAATGGTGTTGGCAATGCCGTGAAGGTAGCCCGTGACGGCGTGGCATTCGCCAAATCGAAATTGCACAATATGGTCATCGTCGACACTGCTGGACGTCTTGGCGTCGATGAATCATTGATGAAGGAAGCCATCGCCATCCGCGATGCGATCAACCCCAATGAGATCCTCTTTGTCGTAGATGCCATGATCGGACAAGATGCTGTTCGAACGGCTCAAGCTTTCCTTGACGGTGTGGGTTTCGACGGGGTTGTTCTCACCAAGATGGACGGTGATGCCCGAGGTGGTGCGGCTCTCTCGATTGCCCAATTGACCAAGCGCCCAATTATGTTCGTTTCCACGGGTGAGAAGCTCACCGACTTCGACGTTTTCTATCCCGAGCGGATGGCCTCGCGAATACTGGGCATGGGCGATGTTGCGACACTGGCCGAGCAGGCTAAGAAGGCCTTCGATCCTGCGACCTCGGCCAAACTCGAGAGCAAGTTCGCAAGCGGTGAGGATTTCACCCTCGATGACTTCCTGGAGCAACTTTCGGCCATGTCCAAGATGGGCTCGATGTCCAAGATGCTCTCCATGCTCCCCGGTGCGGCTTCGATGAAGAAGCAACTCGACAACTTTGACGAAGCCGAGATTGTGCGGACCAAGGCGATCGTGCAGTCGATGACTCCAGGGGAGAGGCGTGACCCCAAGGTCCTCAACGGGTCCAGGCGAGCCCGAATCGCTGGTGGCAGCGGTCGCACGGTCACCGAGGTGAATTCACTCGTCGAACGCTTTGGCCAAGCCCAGAAGATGATGAAGCAGATGCGTGGGGGCAAATTGCCTGCAGGCCTCCCACCGGCCATGTACCAAGGGGCTGGGATGCCTGCCCAAAAGCCCCCGGTTAAGGTCCAGAAGAAGAAGTCCAAGTCAGGCAACCCGGCAAAACGGGCCCTGGAGCAGCGCGGTTAATCCCGCCGATCCCCATACATCATGCATATAGGTGAACTTGAGGTTACGTCGGATCTAGTTCGACGATTATTGGGCACTCAATTCCCGCGCTGGTCCGATTTTGAACTTCAACCACTTGCCTCGACTGGAACGGACAACGCTCTCTTTCGCTTAGGCAACGACATGGTTGTACGGATGCCGATAGTTGATTGGGCAGTGGCAGATGTCGAAAAAGAACAGGAATGGTTGCCTCGACTGGCCCCATTCTTGCCAGTGCCTATCCCGACTCCCATATCCATGGGTGTTGCAGGTGATCTCTACCCACACCGCTGGTCGATTTACAGGTGGTGCGTAGGTGAGAATCCCAAGGTGGGCTATTTGACTCAGCCACTGGAGTTAGCCTCGGACGTTGCGAACTTTCTCTCAGCCCTTCGAAATATCGACACTGCCGGTGGATCTATTGCCAGTCGTGGTCTTCCGTTGGCCGATCGCGATGAAGCCACGCGGATTGCTATTTCCAGCCTTTCTTCAATGATGGATACGCGAGAAATCACAGCAGTATGGGAATCTGCTCTGGAGCTTCCCGTTTGGGATGGCCCGAATGTTTGGGTTCATGGGGACCTTTCCCCAGGCAATATATTGACCATCGGCGGCAGGCTAAGCGCCGTAATTGATTTCGGGTCATTAGGTGTCGGCGATCCGGCCGTTGATTTGATCATCGCTTGGAACCTATTCCCCTCTGATGTCAGACCCGGATTTCGGGCCCAGGCAGGCGTGGATGAGGCGACTTGGAAGCGAGGACGCGCCTGGGCCTTGTCGATCGCCTTGATTCAGCTTCCTTACTACTTTGAGACCAACCTGCCGCTGGCTGAAAACGCCCGTTATGTCATAGGCGAAGTCCTTGCCGATTGCCAGAAAGAGCAGGGCTAAACCTTCCCGATTTCACCTTTCACGGCGTAGATGGCAGGATTAGCAACCTGTTCGGGGCCCTCTACCCCCAAACACTTCGTATTCGCACCAGTTGGACTCGTTGGCTCGCGCACCCCGCTGCGGACAACCAGGCCGCAACAACACCTACAGGAGCACAAGCACTTGGCTACAAAAATTCGTTTAATGCGCATGGGCAAGATCCGCACCCCCTACTACCGCATCGTCGTTACGGATTCCCGCAAGGCGCGTAATGGTCTGTCCATTGAGGAGATCGGCCGTTACTCACCAAGTGCGGAACCATCCTTCATCGAGGTCAATTCAGAGCGTGCGTTGTACTGGCTCGGCGTCGGCGCTCTTCCAACACCTGCTGTAGAGGCAATCTTGAAGATCACCGGTGATTGGCAGAAGCACAAGGACTTGCCAGGAAAAGAAGGCACCTTGCGCCATGCAGAACCTCGCGTCCACAAGAGCGTCGCGTATGAAGCAGCTGTCAAAGCTTCGATGAACGAGCCAAAAGAAGGCGCAACAACTCTGAAGAAGAAGGCGCAAGAGAAGCTGGCCGCTAAGTCGGCACCTGCTGAAACGCCTTCGGCCGAGGTCATTGAACCGACTGTAGATGAGTCTGTTGCGACCGAGGCAGTTGTTGAAACCCCTGCAGAGCCTGCAGTCGAGGCTGGCGAGTAACAATGATTGATGAGGCCCTAGAGCACCTCGTTAAGGGAATCGTTGACCATCCCGAAGATGTCGTCATCACGGAGAAGAACCATCGCCGTGGAAGCACCCTTGAAGTAAGGGTCAATCCAGAAGACATCGGCAAGGTCATTGGTCGCAATGGTCGCACCGCAAAAGCGCTTCGCACGGTCGTGAGCGCTCTTGCCGGTCGGCCAATCCGCGTAGATCTTGTGGAGACGGACGAAGGTCGATAAGCCGTGGGCGAATCGACCCCAAGGATAAGTCGCTAGCCATGCGTTTGCTCGTGGGGCGAATCGGTCGCGCTCACGGAATCCACGGTGAGGCCACGATCGAAGTTCGCACCGATCATCCTGAGGAGCGCTTTGCCATTGGCGCTCGCGTGGAGAGGCAATCCCCAAACAACAAGAGCCTGGGTGACTTGGTCGTGCGCTCATACAGGGTTCACAACGGAATCCTGTTGCTGGGCTTTGAGAATATTGTCGACCGAAACGCAATCGAGAAATTGCGTGACACATTGCTCTATGCCGACGTCGATATCGACGCCGAGAGCGAATATGAAGACGACTACCACGTACTCCAATTGATCGGCTGCACAGCTTTTCTTGAATCCGGCAAAGAGTTCGGCACGGTAAGTGATGTCATCAATCTTCCCGGTCAAGATCTTCTTGCGATCAACACACCGACTGGGGAAGTTCTCATTCCATTCGTGCACCAATTGGTGCCAGTAGTAGACATCAAGAACAAGAAGATGACAGTCATCCCACCCAAGGAGAGTGCATGATGAAGATTGATGCGGTCACAATCTTCCCTGAATACTTCGCACCTCTGCAGTTGTCATTAATTGGCAAGGCTCAAGAGAACGACATCGTGGACATTGCCATTCATAATCTTCGCGACTACACAGAGGACAATCACCACAGCGTCGATGACACTCCATACGGAGGTGGCGCCGGAATGGTGATGAAACCGGAGATCTGGGGCCAGGCACTTGATCCCTTGATGATCCCTGATACTGATTTGATCATCCTTACCCCGGCTGGCGAAGTCTTCAATCAGCCCATGGCACATGAATTGGCGCAGTCACCTCATTTAGTTTTTGCATGCGGTCGCTATGAAGGAATTGATGCGCGCGTCGGTCAGTACTACTCGCAAGAATCCTTCGCCGCGCAGGGGATAAGGGTGCGGGAGGTGAGTATTGGAGATTATGTTCTTGGTGGAGGAGAAGTTGCCGCACTCGTCATGATTGAGGCGATTACGCGTTTGCTTCCCGGCGTATTAGGTAACCCCGATTCCTTGACTGAGGAATCCCATGTTGAAGAAGGCTTCCTCGAGTATCCCAATTACACCAAGCCAAAGACCTGGCGTGGCATTGACGTGCCCGAAATATTGCTCAGCGGCAACCATGCTGCCATCGCTGCATGGCGTGCAGAGCAGGCGGCCAAGCGCGGCCAAGGTTGAGGGTCAACTCGCTAGTAGTGCTAGCACTCGCGTAGGATTGTTAAATGGCATCCATTGATCCAGCAATTCAGGCCCGCCTCATCCGTGATCTGGAGCCCTCGGTTGCTGTTGAACTAGAACGCCACCTGTCGGTTCAGAAGAACTGGTACCCACACGAGTACGTTCCGTGGAGTGAGGGCCGCACCTACGCAGGCCCGCTCAACGGAGATGCCTGGGAGGCGAAGGACTCCAAGCTCTCGACGATCGCTCAAGATTCCCTCGTACTCAACTTGATGACCGAGGACAACCTGCCGAGCTACCACACTGAGATCGCGATCTCGATGGGCCGCGACGGTGCATGGGGCAACTGGGTCGAGCGATGGACTGCAGAGGAAGCTCGCCACAGCATCGTGATCCGCGATTACTTGATGGCAACCCGCGCAGTAGATCCATACGAACTCGAAGATCTTCGCATGGCGCATATGCAGCTCGGTTACACGACTCCGTACGACAACGACATGCTTCATACCGTCGCATATGTTTCTTTTCAGGAACTAGCAACGCGCATCTCCCACCGCAACACAGGCAAGATCTCCATGGACCCGATTGCCGAAGGCATGTTGCAGCGAATTGCCCTAGATGAGAATTTGCACATGATCTTCTATCGCAACCTCCTCGGCAAGGCGATTGACCTCGAGCCCAATGCCGCAATGCGCGCGATCTCTGATGTTGTCGCCAACTTCGCGATGCCAGGGGTCGGAATGCCCGGCTTTGGCCGAAAGGCAGTTCAGATCGCCCTTGCAGGAATCTATGATCTCAAGCAACATGTTGATGACGTTGTTGCACCAGTACTTCGTGCGTGGAATATCTTCGACCGCGAGGACCTCACAGGCGACGGCGCCAAAGCCCGAGACGAACTCGCAACTTTCTTGACCAAGGCAGAAGATGATGCCAATCGCTTTATTGAAAAACGCGATGCGCACTTTGATCGCTTGGTTGCACGCGGCCAGGAGCCAATTAGACTCATCTAATGGCCGAACTTGCAGGCAAGGTCGCACTCGTCACCGGCGCAAGCCAGGGGATTGGTCGAGTAATAAGTATCCGTCTAGCCGAGGCCGGTGCTCGACTCATTCTGGCGGGTAGAAATCGCGTTGCAATGGAGGAGACTGCGCAGCTAATCACAGCAGCTGGTGGTCTGCCCCCACTCATCGTGCATGTAGATCTTTTGGATCCTTTTTCGATTGATCACGGGGTCAAGGAGAGCCTCGACAAATTTGGTCGAATTGATATTTTGGTCAACAACAGCGGTATTGCCGGAAAAACCGTGCCTTTATGGGAACTAGAGGAAAACGAGTGGGATGAGACGATTGATACCAATCTCAAGGGTCCATTTCTTCTCACCCGCGCCGTGGTTCCATCTATGCTCGAACGTAAAAGCGGATCGATCGTTTTCATCGGGTCAGTTACCGGCAAGCGCCCCTTCAAGAACAAGACCGCCTATGCCGCCTCGAAACTTGGATTGGTCGGTTTGATGCGCACGCTCGCCCTTGAAGTTGCCTCCCAAGGAATTAGAGTCAATCTCATCTCACCCGGCTTCGTTGCAGGACCTCGTCTTGACGGTGTTATCGAGGTGGTCGCCGAGACTGAGAAGGCGAAAGTTGAGGAGGCGCGGAAGAAGATGCGAGAGATGATTCCCACGGGCAAATTTGTCTCTGCAGAAAATATCGCGGAGGGCGTTCTTTTCCTCGCCAGTGATCGTTCTGCAGGAATCACCGGCGACGATCTCAACATCTCCGGCGGGTTGGTCATGTACTAGTTGGTGAGATTTTAAGGCGACGGAGCTGTCGACGGGGATCGAACCCACACCTGCAACTTGGTTAAAGTTGTCATGCAGCCATTACACCACGACGGTACCGCAAGTGACGTTTCGATTAATGGCGATATGTATTGGTTGAAAAAAAGTGTGAGTGTGCAAATCACAATGATGACATTCTGGCATAAATTTCCGCTACTCGGAGTAACCATTATCCCGCTACTTCGCCTTTTTTGGCATTATGATCCGACATCATGACAAAAGAAAAGAAGCGTGTGTTATTTATTGAGCACGATCATGTCAGCGAGGGCGGCCCTGTATGGGAGCAGTTCGTAAACAGGGGTTATGACATCACTCGCTTTCACATTGTCGATGAGGCCAATTTCAATAAGCCCAACGTCAATGTCGTTTGGCCCGATCTGCTTTCCTTCGATGTCGTTGTCGTCATGGGCGCGCCCTGGGGTGCATGGGAGGACGAGCGCATCGGCAACTGGCTCCTTCCTGAATTGGTCCTCATGCGCGAAGTGCACAACGCTGGAGTGCCCATTCTCGGGATCTGCTTCGGCGGCCAATTGATGGCGCGCGTTCTCGGCGGCTCTGTTGGCCGTGCACCCAGGGCAGAGGTCGGTTGGTTTGAGATTGAGAGCAACAACGAGTCCTTAATTCCAAAGGGACCGTGGTTTCAGTACCACTGGGATCGTTGGACGACACCGCCTGGCGCAACTGAAATAGCAAAGACTGACATAGCATCGCAGGCGTTTACTTACGGCCGCACCCTCGCATTGCAGTTTCACCCGGAGATTGACCCGTATGTGCTAGATCTGTGGCTGGAGATGGAAGGCGGATGCGCCGAAGTTGAAGGCGAGGGTCTTGTTGTCGATGAATTGCGCAAACAGACGCGCGTGCAGGAACCACACTCAAACAAACGCGCCCGCGATCTTGTCGACCAATTTCTTGATCGGATCGCAGGCGCGCCTGTCCAGGTTGTTAATTAATCAATTATCAAGAGGTGTTACGTACGCTCCTGAGATTCCACCGTCAACCAAGAAGTTGGATGCCGTGATAAATGAAGAGTCATCGCTTGCAAGGAACGCAACTGCTGCTGCGATTTCCGTTGCATCTGCGAATCGCCCCATCGGGATGTGAACCAAGCGGCGAGCTGCGCGCTCCTTGTCCTTTGCGAAGAGTTCCTGCAACAAAGGCGTGTTGACTGGTCCAGGGGAGAGTGCGTTCACGCGGATGCCCTCACGTCCGAATTGGACTCCGAGTTCGCGGGTCATGGAGAGAACTCCGCCCTTGGATGCCGTGTAGGCGATCTGCGATGTTGCAGCTCCCATGGTGGCGACGAAGGATGCAGTGTTGATGATCGAACCCTTGCCGGCTTTCTGCATGTAAGGGATGACGTACTTGCAGCACAGGAAGACGCTGGTGAGATTGACTTTGTTGACACGATCCCATGCATCAAGACCAGTTGTCAGGATCGAATCATCATCTGGTGGCGAGATGCCTGCGTTGTTGAAGGCGATATCGATGCGTCCATAAGTATCGAATGCAACCTTGTACATGTTCTCGACATCTGCCGTCTCGGTGACATTTGCCTTAACGAATATTCCGCCGACCTCTTTGGCCGCAGCTTCTCCGGATTCGGTGTTCATGTCTACGATGACGACTTTGGCGCCCTCACTTGCGAAGCGACGAGCTGTCGCTAGACCGATTCCGCTTCCGCCACCGGTGATTGTGGCAACGCGGCCTTCTAAACGTTTTGTCATTGTGTTGAGCTCCT
>CAYXIS010000032.1:0-18240 GCA_964465545.1 uncultured Bifidobacterium sp.
CATGATCGGGATGGGTTTACTCACCATCGTGCTTGCTATTCGTGGACCTGGAATGCCAACCGATGGTTGGCAGGTTGAAGTCACGGCAGCACTCGGACACGCTGCCGCTGTTACCCAACGCTCCCTCTCATTCGCACCCGGATGGATCTACAGCATCCTGGTATTGGGAGGTCTCGCACTCCTGATTTGGAAGGCGATCGACCATAGGAATAAAGGCGATCACCCAGCGAATGAAACAGTAGAAGAAGAGGCATGTCTTAACTGCCTATCAGAACACGAAGAGAAGGGGTTGCAAAAATGACATCAAAAAAGAAATGGCGTGGATCCGCCCCGCCACCCCAAGTTCAGTCGAACACTCATCGCCAACGAAATATTGCAATAGGTTTCGTAGCAGTAGTCCTTGTCATCTCTTCCCTAATCATCGCTAACCAGTCCGGCAATTCAAACGGTGTTGACCAGAAATCTGCATTCCCCTATGCCATCGCCAACCCCGCCTCCGGTGCGATGGCACCGGATTTCATCCTTCCTTCCACCAAAGGCGGAACAGTAAAGCTCAGCGATTATCAAGGTAAAACAGTCCTGCTGTTCTTCCATGAAGGCATCGGTTGCCAGCCATGCTGGGATCAAATCCGAGATCTAGAAAATGCTGAAGCGAAGTTGAAATCAGCCGGCATCGACCAATTACTCACGATAACCAGTGGACCGACACACCTGATCGCTCAGAAAATGCGCGATGACGGTCTCTCAGCTATCGCCCTGGGTGATACCAATTTAGAAATATCCAAAATCTACAATGCGAACCAGTACGGCATGATGGGTGATTCCCGCGATGGGCACTCATTCGTCCTCGTTGGGCCAGACGGCAAGATCGATTGGCGCGCCGATTATGGAGGGCCACCGAAGTACACCATGTATGTGCCCATCAATAACATCCTCAGCGATATGAAGGCCGGGCGAGTCTCGTCATGATCGGCATCACTGTCCTGACTCAGCCTTCATGCGCCTTCTGTGACCAAGCCAAAGAAATTCTTTCTCGGCTTACAGCGGATTACAGCCTCAATATTCACGAAATTCGACTAGACACTGAGGAGGGAAGAAAACTCGCTATCCAACATGCAGTGATGTTCGCTCCTGGGATATTACTTGACGGCAAACTTTTTAGCTATGGGCGGCTATCAGAAAAGAAACTCAGGCTTCAACTCACAACTCTTTCCAGATGCTCCATACAGCACTTTGGGACGAAAGATTGAATTAGTTTTATTGCTTGGTGGGCTTTTGTTATGAAATCATCAGTACTTTCGATCACGTGATAATTGGGGTGCGTTTTCCATATGTCATTTATTTTTGAATCAATCTTTGCTGCCAACTCCGCCGATTCGACTCGAACAGGGTTCTGGAAGTTATATCCGTTTTCGACAGAAGGGGAACGCAGATGAATCACCGCTCTATATTTTTCCAATTCCTTTTCGAGATCAGTATGAAGTGCCGCAAAGAATTCTGACTCTTTGCCCGGCCAATAAGCTAGACCATCTAAAGTTCCGCGATCACAAAGAGCCATGGACCACTTCTTCTGCTCAAGGACAAGCGTCTGCAACTCCGCCTGAACGTGGTAGATCGCCCTCTGAGCCGCCATCCTCCCCGAACGCGAATCCAGTCGCCAGAAACCTCCGCCAAAAAGAATTGAGGCCGCCTCTGGCAAGACGGCCACATGCTCACACAACACTTTCGCAACAAGTTCGAGTACGGCAGTCTTCCCAGCACCAGGGCCTCCAGTTAGGACAACCAACTGAGTATCGTGACTGACCACATTGCAAGGACAAGGACGGCCGCAATTCTTTGTAGAACTTGTCATAGTTACTCCAATGCGACTAATTCATCCTGAGTCGGGACCGCGCATTCCCAGTCAAAGGTCTCGGTTAATCTGCGTCTGAACTCGTCGGCGGCCGAGGATTCACCATGCGTAACAAATACCTTCTGTGGTTGAATTCTTGATTCTGAAAACCACTGAATGATCTCATTATAGTCAGCATGCGCAGACATATTATGCATAACCGTGACTTGCGCTCTTACGGAGACATAATCGCCGTGAATCTTTATTTGTTCTGCTCCTCTCTCAAGTGCATCCCCTCGAGTTCCCGCCGCCTGAAATCCAGTCAGCAAAATCGAATTTTCTGGATACGGTGCAAATGCCTTGAGGTGGTGAAGTACGCGCCCGCCAGTCAACATGCCGCTGGCAGAAATGATGAGCATAGGACCCTTGCGGACATTCAAAGATTTCGACTCCTCAACGCTGCGGACATATTTGACTACATCGCACGTTTCCATGCACTCGCTCTCCGACAATTTGTGGAGCGCCTTGTACTCGCAAAAAAGTTTGCTCGCATTGGTGGCCATCGGACTATTGAGATACATCGGAAATACTGGAATGCGTCCTTGCGCTCTTAGACGCGATAGATCATACATAAGCGCCTGAGTGCGACCAACCGCAAATGCAGGGATGAGAATGACGCCTTTCCTTTGGCATGTTTCATTTATGACAGCAGCCAGATCATCTAACGGATTTGATTGCCCATGCACGCGATTGCCATAAGTGGATTCGGTCACCAAATAATCGATCTTAGGCAGAGGTTCAGGAGGATAGAAAATGCTGTCATTCATTCTGCCAATATCGCCGGTAAAAGCGATTCTAGTGCCAGAGACATCGATAATTGCAGAAGCAGCTCCTAGAATGTGGCCTGCATAATTGAATTCAAAACTAATCTCTGAATCAATTGACTTCTTCTCGTGGGGCGGAACAACCTCAAAATACTCCAAAGCCTCGTTTGCTTCATCTGCGGTGAAAAGAGGAAGCGCTGGACTGTGTTTGGTCTTCTTATGTCTATTTAAATACTCCGCTTCCTCTTCCATAAGATGGCCTGAGTCTGGAAAGAGAATTCGGCACAATTCTCTGGTGGCAGGAGTGCAATAGATATTCCCTTTGAATCCTTCTTTTACAAGACGAGGGATATATCCAGAGTGGTCGATATGCGCATGCGTAAGGATAATTGAGTCAATCTCAGATGGATTCACTCCAAACTTTTCCCAGTTCTTGAGTCTGAGTGCTTTTGCGCCCTGGAAGAGTCCGCAGTCGATGAGAATCTTCCGACCGTTATGTGTCAGCAAATACCTGGAGCCAGTAACAGTGCCGGCGGCGCCAAGGAATTGCAGGTCAAATGTCATGATTCACCCCCTCGGGGATGGTTAAAAGAATACGCCTGATACTTCGCCATTCAAGTTGAGATGGGCCTCGTCTATGCGAAGGCGAAAACCTTCATCGAATCTTCATGTAAAAGTCAACGATTTCTTGGGTAGGTACGCCAAATTTGTGGAGATCGAAGGAAAGGTTGCATGACATGGAAAACGAGAAGAAATCTCTATATGTAGGCGGTTTAGGCGCATTAGCAATCGTTCTGTTGCTGACTGGGGCTTCGCCCGTGATCTTGCTTTTGCTGGTATGTCCAGTCATGATGATGTTCATGATGCACGGTATGGATCATGACAACATGAAGCGTCGAATGGATCACGACAAGGAGAAATAAGGAAAATGAGCGGATCTGATCTTGCCGTACTCACCTCATCGGTATTTATCTTATTCGCTCTAGCGTGGTTCTTCTTTGGACCGCGAAAAGCAACTCACGCCACGAGTGAAGGTAAGAAGCAAAGTGTCGAGATCGTTGTAAAAGGCGGGTATTCACCCGACACAATCCAGGCAACCGTTGGCGTTCCATTGCACATTACCTTTGACCGGCAAGAAAGTGGCTCCTGCACCGAAAAGGTGATAATTCCAGGTTTTCGCATCGCTGCCGATCTACCTGCGAATCGCCGGACCACAGTGGTTTTCACACCCGACACCCCCGGTACATACGAATTCGCCTGTGGCATGAATATGGTTCACGGCAAGTTAATCATCAATCCCGTGGGTGGCTCCGTTGTCGATAAATTGAAAGATAACGCGTCCGGCGAAAAGCAGATCGAGATCCAGTCGGATGGTCTTGACGTTTTCGCCCAAGATGAAAATGACGCCGCGATCGGAAGGGTCTCAGAGATACGAGATCTGACTAGGCGAGTGATCATCGGAACTGTACTGACACTACCCGTGCTCATCGCAGTGACAGGAGATGCATTGGGAATCAATGTCCCCTCACTTCTCATGAATCATTGGTCGCAGTTCGCATTAATTACCCCCGTGATGTTCTATGTGGGGGCGCCTATCCATTCCATTGGTTGGCTGACTCTTCGCCACAGAAGTGCAGAGATGAACACTCTCATAACTCTCGGAACATCCGCGGCCTATGGATACAGCGTCCTTGCCACCTTTGCACCCCGCATACTGCCTACGAATGTACGGGCCGTGTACTTTGAAGCGGTAGGCGTCATCATTACGCTCATACTATTTGGCCGACTTCTCGAAGTTCGTGCGAAAGCCGGCACAGGAGAGGCAATCCGGGCTTTACTTGATCTCCAGCCCCCAACTGCCCGAGTTCTTCGCAATAATGCCGAGATCGAGATTCCAGTTGAACAAGTCCTCGTCGGTGACGAAGTAATTGTGAGACCAGGCGAAAAGATTCCGGTAGATGGCATCGTCGAAACTGGACACTCCGCGGTCGATGAGTCCATGGTTACAGGAGAGTCGATTCCCGTGGAAAAAGGAGAAAGCGACATTGTCATCGGCGCTACCCTCAACGGCACCGGATCGTTACACATTCGCACTACAAAAGTCGGTCAGAATACTGTTCTAGCCCAAATCATAAAGATGGTTCAACAGGCGCAGGCAACCAAGGCTCCAATCCAACGTCTGGCAGACTCCATTAGTTCGATATTCGTTCCTGCTGTTATTGCGATTTCAATCCTCACCTTTGCGGGTTGGTACATCCTTGGTCCCGCACCGGCATTTACATACGCACTCGTGGCCGCCGTGAGCGTGCTTATCATCGCCTGTCCATGCGCACTCGGCTTGGCTACACCTCTTTCTATCATGGTGAGCACTGGGAAAGGCGCGCAAGCCGGTGTCTTGATTCGTTCTGCCGAAGCATTAGAGACTGCGCACAAAATTGTCTCAGTGATTCTCGATAAGACCGGAACCATCACTGCTGGAAAGCCCCTTCTGACTGATGTCGTGGCACTAGAGAGCGTCGATGCGGACTATTTATTGACGCTCGTCGCCAGTGCAGAACGAGAGAGCGAGCACCCCCTTGCCTCCGCCATCATTGAAGGTGCCAGCGCAAAAGGGTTGATTCTCTTAAAGATAGAGGAATTCAATTCGCTCACAGGACGCGGAGTTCGTGCACTCATAGATAAAAACAATATCCTGGTCGGAAACAAACAACTCCTTGATGACAACGGCATCGATTCCAGCGCGTTGGTTGAAATCGCTAACCGCCTCTCGGGAGAGGGCAAGACGCCAATGTTGGTTGCCCTCAACGGCAAGGCGGCGGGAGTCGTAGGGGTAGCAGATACCATCAGACCGACGAGCATCTCGTCAATCGCCGCACTTCGACATTTGGGACTGCGCACCCTCATGATCACAGGAGACAATCCACGAACAGCCAACGCGATCGGTGCACAAGTTGGGATCTCTGAAGCAGATATCCGCTCACAAGTGCTTCCTGAAAACAAGGCTACCGCTGTTGCCGAATTACAGAAACAAGGTCACCTTGTTGCAATGGTGGGTGATGGAATCAACGATGCTCCAGCTCTGGCACAGGCAGACGTCGGATTTGCCATAGCTAGCGGTACCGATGTGGCAATCGAAGCAGCCGATATCACTTTGATGTCAGGATCATTGAAGGGCGTTGTGACTGCCATTGAATTAAGTCGATCAGCGATGACCAATATCCGTCAGAATCTTTTTTTCGCTCTCATTTACAACGGACTCGGATTACCAATTGCAGCCGGTGCCCTCTATCCAGTATTTGGTCTGCGTCTTAGTCCCATGATCGCCGCAGCGGCCATGGCATTGAGCTCACTATCTGTCGTCCTCAATGCCAATAGGTTACGAGGTTGGCAACCTTCAAACTAATTTGATGATTCATGCAATGCAGGAATCGTCAGCGTAAAAGTTGATCCACGACCACGCCCCCTGCTAGTTGTTGTCAGTGTTCCAGAATGACTCTCGGCGATACTCCTTGCGATCGTCAATCCTAATCCCGAACCCGAATCCCCCGAGTGCCGGGCATTGTCACCTCGATACAAGCGATCGAATATGTGTGGGAGTTGATTTGCCGAGATGCCTTCTCCATTATCACGAACTGAAAAAGAAACATCGCCAGCGACGGATTCGATAATCAATTGAACCTTGCCTTGCTTGGGCGTGTGTCGTAGTGCGTTCTCCAGGAGATTTGAAAGTACCTGACCGATCCTCAAGGGATCTACGTTGACTAGTGGAACTTCCCCAGATGTCTTGAATTCCAGGAGAACTCCCTTCTTTTCGAAACGTGCTACCCACGCAGCAATGGCCGACAGGCCAATCTCGTTGGGTTCGACCGGAATTTTGAGATTAATAGGCGTCTGGTCGTAAGAGTGTGAGACGTCTCGCACATCCCTCGAAAGTCTATTTAGCCTTTGCAATTGATCACGAACGGTATTCCAGGAATGCGCATCTGCCTTGACCACGCCATCTTCAATGCCATCAATAAGGGCACCAATGGTGGCAATCGGCGTTCGCAGCTCATGCGCCAAATCCCGCAACATTCGCGCTTGGTCATTTTGAATCTTTGAGAGTTCAGATGACATGCCGGTTAAAGCCGTGGATAGTCGGTCAATTTCAGGAGTCGAACTTCCAATCGCTACATTTGGCGTGCTATCACCCGATGCGAGTGACTCTGCAAACAACGCCAAATTCTCAACGGGCTCGGCAATCCGGCGCATCAAGTACCAGGCCATAATTCCCGCAACGATAAATGAAGTGAGCATCGCAATGACTAATGCGAGGCTAAATGAACCTGCGAATGCCTCGGTAATGTGCATCTTTGCAGTACTCGTATCGATACCGGCTTCGCGCATGTGTTTCTCAAATATCGACGGGGCGATGAACAGAGCAGTCCCAATCAATGTGGCTCCGGCGATCGCGATCAGTACAACCTGTCCAACTAGCAACTGAGTAATCAGGCGCGGCTTGGAGCGGGTCCTCACTTCATCTCCATTCCATATCCGACTCCCCGCACCGTACGAATTACACCCTCATCCATCCCCGCCTTTGCCAGTTTCTTGCGTAAATGTCCAACATGAACATCTACGACGTGTATCTCACCATACCAATCTCCACCCCACAGGAGTTCGAGTAGTTGTCGGCGAGAAAACACATTCTTCGGGCTCTCCACCATGATCTCAAGAAGATCAAATTCGGTGCGGGTTAAATCGATGACGCTACCCGCTACCGTCACAATCCGCGATGAAGGATCAATTGTCAGATTCCCAAAGTGCAGTGCAGTTGATGATGTTCCCCGCGACTCCTCTGCCCCCTGACTGCGAGGGCGGCGCAAAATCGCCTTCGATCGCGCAATCAGCTCGCGAGGAGAAAAGGGCTTAACTAAGTAGTCATCTGCCCCAACAGCAAAGCCGACGATTTTGTCGACTTCTTCATCGCGGGCCGTAAGCATCAATATGTAGGCATCTGAAAAGGTTCGGACTTGTCTACATACTTCGATTCCGTCAAATCCAGGTAACATCAGATCCAAGACGATCAGATCTGGTTTGCCATTTCTGGCTTTCTCGACCGCACTCGGGCCGTCTATCGCAGTTTCGACTAGATAGCCCTCGTGCTCGAAGTAACTGGCAAGGACCGTGGCCAATTCAACTTCGTCCTCAACAACAAGTACCCGTAATCTCCGACTCACTTAGTTCCACTTCTCAAACGTAAGAGGAGCCTAAGGTTACTTGGTCTCATTCACGTCTGGGGAGTGCCCTTCAATCAACCTTCGCGCCTGAGCATAGGCCGCCGCGTCGATCTCACCTTTTGCGAAGCGACGATCAAGAATTTGTCGGGGTGTCTCCTCGCGTGGGATCGAATTGTCTCTGCGTGTCAACCAGGTAACCAGCCAGATACCCAAGCCGATGATAAGAATCCACATGATGGCCATAAAGATCATGCCTCCACCGTCTGTCCACCCGTAACCGTCCCTATACCAATTCATCATGGCTTCCTCCTAGATCGAACTCATAGTCGCATGTTAAGGAGGAAACATAGAGTTCTACCCGCGGGAACCCTAAAGTTTCAGTAAAGAAATGATCTTCATCGAATCTTTAAGTAAAGCAGGGCGTTTCGCCCATTCGACCTGAGACGATCAACTCCAATTCATTGGTGTGGCCACGGAGAGGATATAAACATGCCCCAAGTAAGTCGACGCGGTGTTCTAGCGGGAATCGTGGGAATAGGTGCGGCCGGAGGATTGGCCAGTCTAAAGCTCAATTCGAAACCGCATCCTTTGGGGTTGACAGACTTCCAAGCACGGGAATCTGCCCTTGCTTGGAGTGGCGATATCAAGAGATTTGACTTGACCGCAAGGCGGCGAGAGGTTGACCTTGGCGGGAGAATAGCGAGCACCTGGGTCTACGGTGATTCATTGCCGGGCAAAATAATACGTGTAAACAAGAACGATCGAGTCAAAGTTTCCTTCACTAATGAATTACCAGTACCCACAAGCGTGCATTGGCATGGACTCGCCATTCGAAATGATATGGACGGTGTTCCAGGAATAACTTCGCCCGAAGTCTTACCTGGACTTGGTTTCAACTTCAATTTCATCGCACCCGATGCTGGGACCTATTGGTTCCACCCTCACAGCGGAACACAACTCGATCGCGGTCTCTACTCCCCTCTTCTAGTTGATGATCCGCATGAAGTCGCCAACTATGAGCGTGAATGGATTCTCATTCTTGACGACTGGACCGACGGAGTCGGAAAAAATCCTGATGAGATATTGGCCGATCTAAAAATCGAAAACGGGGATTCTTCAAGCATGCCCGGAATGGACATGGGATCCACTCACGGCATGGACAGCGGTGACGTTGTCTATCCCCTGTACCTTATAAATGGCCGACCGATTAACGACCCCGAATCATTGAGCGCGCGCGCAGGAGAGCGAATCCGAATCCGCATAATCAACGCGGCTGCGGACACTATTTTCCATGTCGCATTAGCCGATCACATCATGACCGTGACACATAGCGACGGGTTCCCCGTAAAACCTCTTGAAGCTTCACTTCTTAGAATTGGGATGGGTGAACGCTACGACGTAATCGTAACCCTCAAAAACGGCGTTTTCCCTTTCGTCGCAGATCCTTTGGGTAAGGCCGACATCGCGCGTGCGCTCATTCGAACTGGTGTGGGAAGAGTTCCACATTCGAGATATCGACCAGAAGAATTGATGGGTACTCCGCTTACGGCCGATCGCCTTCATGCTGTTGACGAGGTACGACTTCCGTCAAAAAAACCCGATCGAGTTCACGATCTGATACTCAATGGCAGCATGCGTCCATACGAGTGGAGAATAAATGGTGGAATGTATCCCCACGGAAAACCTCTCACCATCAAAGAAGGCGAAATGGGGAGGCTACGCATCAGAAACATGTCGATGATGTTTCATCCGATTCATCTACATGGACACACCTTTCAAATCGGAAGATCTGGCGCTCGAAAAGACACGGTTCTTTTGCCACCGATGGGGAGCGTCAATGTGGATTTCCTAGCAATTAATCCAGGCCGATGGATGATTCACTGCCACAATGCCTACCACGCGGAAGCGGGCATGATGACTCGCCTTGACTACGTCGCATAATCGCATCAATTCCGTATTTCCCCGCGTGTCCTGACCTGAGAGCAGGTCCTCACTATGGCTTAATACGTGTGTGGGGCCCCTCGAAATAGATGTTCGAGGGGCCCCACTATGTCGTCACGCTATTTAGGTGAATATATTCTGTTATCGCTATCGACCGACGAAAGCCGACGGACCAGCGTTTCTTCAGTTTCCCGAAGAAACTCACCACTTATAGACCGACTCGAACCTGCCGTTTTCCCAACCCCCACGTCGTCGCCGTGTTGGTAGCTTCTTTGAGGAAGTACCAAGATTGTTTCCCGATCCGCTTCTCATCAACTTAGACCGAAACCTAAATCAACGAGACAACACATTTATAGAACTGCGTTGGTCCAATGTCAATAGATCAAGACCGGCTTCACGGCGACAGCACTAAATTATTTTTCGAGCACCAAAGTCGACTGTCCCGGAACTCCAACGCTAGATGCCGCCTTGAGCGTTGACAGCACTTTCGTGCCGGAGTGAATGCCCTGCACGACGACCTTCCAGTTGCCCTTGCTCGGCAAGGTCACCGTGACCGCAGAAGAATTGGGGTTGTGCGCGACGACGATAGCCTTCCAGGAGTCTTTGAGGGCATTGCCATTTAGATAATAGGCAATTACATTATTGGGCGCTTTGAGGAAGACCAAGTTCTTCTTCACCTGTGGCGAGGTAGACATGCGGAATGAGGGGTGCGTCTTTCTCAATTCGATAAGCCCTTTGAAGTAACTCACTGTCGCAGCATTCCTAGTCCGCAAGTTCCATTTCAAAGAATTGATGGTGTCATCTGATTTGTAACTGTTGGAGTCGCCATTCTTGGAACGCAGAAACTCCTGTCCTGCCTGCATGAACGGCACACCTTGGGCCAATATCGCGATGGAAGAGGAGAGCCGGTCAAGAGCCTCAATTTTCGTGGAGTCAGCCGTCTTGACGCTTGCTTTCAACTTATCGAAAAGAGTGAGATTGTCATGTGATTCCACGTAGTTCACCGACTGACTCGGTTCCTTCGTCGTCCATCTGCCATCAAGTGCGCTGCTGTAATTGATATTTCCGACGATGCCCACTTTCACATGGTCTATTTGAGAGACCTTCCCGGAGACATAGCCTTGATCGGCAGAGTCAAAGACCGAGCCTTTGATCCCATCACGCAGTTCATCGTTGAACGCTGCAATGCCGGCAAGGCTGGCAATGTTCTTCTGATTTGCGCGGTCCGCAGGGGCAAGGGTTCCCATATCCCAACCTTCGCCGATGATGAGAATACTCGGATCGATCCGGTCGAGTGCTTTGCGGATTTGTTGCATTGTTGTTATGTCCAGGATTCCCATCAAATCAAAGCGGAAGCCGTCGAAATGATACTGAGTGGCCCAGTACTTCACTGAATCAACGATGAATTTGCGGACCATCGGGCGCTCAGAGGCAACATCGTTGCCCACACCACTCCCGTTGGCCAGGCTTCCATCGGCGTTGGTTCTGAAGAAGTACCCGGGGACGATTCTTTCCTCGCTGAATTCAGATGCATTGAAAACGTGGTTATAGACGACATCCATCATCACGCGGAGCTTGTCGTCATGAAGCGCCTGGATTGCGCTCTTGAGTTCGGATATACGGGTTTGGGGATTACTGGGATTAGTCGAATACGAACCTTCTGGAACATTGTAATTCTGTGGGTCATATCCCCAATTGAAAGTGGGCGAGGATTCATCAACGGATGCGTAATCAAAGACCGGGAGAAGTTCCACATGTGTCACGCCCAAGTCTTTGATGGCATTAACGCCCGTTGGGGATCCTTTGCTCGTTGTCGTTTTCACGTCAGTCAGTGCCAGGTATTTCCCTCGGTGTGCCACGGGGATGTTGCCTGAGGGATCCATGGACAGATCACGAATATGCAATTCGTAGATCACCGCATCCGTTGGTTTGCCGCTAAATGCAGGCTTGGCAGAGGACCAAGACTTGGGATTAGTCTTGGCAAGATCGACAACAACACCGCGAATGCCATTTATCGTCGTCGCCCTGACATAGGGATCCACTGCCTCTCGTTCCACCTCGCCGACTGTCACCCGATAGTTGTATATCGCTGCGTTGAGATCGCCTTTCACCGTCGTTATCCAGGTTCCCTTCTCGGCTGGATTCATATGTATCACTACGCCTTCCCCAGTAGAAGAAGATTCGCTGGGGTAGGTCACAAGATCCACTCGAGTCGCAGTTGGTGCCCACACTCGGAACTGCGTTTGCTGAGGAGTGTAGGAATTGCCAAGATCATCACCCGAGTACGTGTAACGAGAGTTGAACCCGTCTGAATTCATTATCAGCCCTGGGGTCGTGTTGGCTTTGCCGAATTTCGGATGAGTGAGCGTATATGACTTCCCGAGGCTCACATCCGCATCCAGGTTCAGCGCGAGCCGACTCGCGCTTGAGGTGCTTCCATTGAGAGGCGTTACCGAGACAACCCTTAACCCATCGGACATTGCGAAACCTTCATCTCCCGAGCCAACCAGTGAGAGCTTGGCACTCAGGTCAACGGTGATTTGGCGAAACCCATCGATCCTTGCGGATCTAATCGTTGTCGTTGATGTAGGTGCCGACGTGTAGATCTGCGTGTCCGCTTGAACCAGCCATATCTCGGCATTCCCATTGCTGTCGAAGTTGCTGATGAAACGGTCATCAGAGATGTCCTTGGATGACCAATTGTTCAATCGAATGATGAAGCCGACGTTGTCGAAGTTCTGCATTCCCGTGATATCGATCGTGAGCACTTTTCCGAACGAGTCTGTTCCGTTGAATTCCACTCCGCTTGTTGACACAGCAACATCGCCCGCAGTCCCCGCTACGTTCTTCCAGAGCCAGAGATTCCAACCCGTGTAATCGTCTCCCGGACGCTGGTAGTGAACGGTCAGATGGACCGTGGAGGGAGCGGCGTTGGCTACCTGTGGAACGCACAGCAGTGCGCCCACGACAGCGATGGAGACGAACCGTCGAAGTGATCTTCCACGTGCAGAACTCGGTTTCATGATTTCCCCCAACGATTGACTTGAAATCAAAGCACAGGTCTTTGAAATTGCTAAGTGGGAACGGCCTCAAAAGGCCCAATTTATCGGATCGTTACAAGGGAAGAGGTTTGCAGAGATAGTCATGGCAGCAACTTTGCAAATATACTGATCGCGAGCGATTGTGACAGGTGTGGTCATGGAACAGTGGCAAAGGTGGACAGATCAAGATGCGCGCATGTTCATTTCTGTGCCTACGGATTACGACGATAAGTATTCGCGAGGAGTTCTTGGAGTAATCGCAGGTTCAAACCAATACCCTGGAGCCGCAGTGATGGTCTGCGAGGCCGCCATGCGCACAGGCGTGGGAATGCTCCGCTATCTGGGCCCGAAGATTGCCGCAGGTCTGGTCCTCACCCACCGACCCGAGGTGGTCACCGAGGATGGCCAGGTGCAGGCTTGGTCGATTGGTTCGGGAATAGATGCCGCTCGCATTGGGTGGCGCCGAGAACTCACGATTAGGGCCAAGATTGATCAAAGAGTTCCGGTCGTTCTAGATGCCGGCGGTCTCTCACTCCTTCCACGCTTGCGTGGCCCGGTACTTATCACCCCGCACTACCGAGAACTCTCATCACTTCTTAGCACCTCGGGTGCCAATGTCACCGATGATGATGTAAGAAACGAGCCGAAGAAATGGGCCCGTTTTGCAGCCGATTCGTTGAATGTTGCGGTTCTTCTTAAAGGAACAGTCAACTACGTCGTCTCCAAAGATCGCGAAATTGAGCTCCCGGCCGCCACGTCCTGGCTCGCTACTGCGGGCACTGGCGACGTACTTGCGGGGATCCTTGGCGCCCTCGTTGCCACTCACGCCCAGGAAATTTCCGAACAACCTGAGTTCCTGTCAGGGCTCGCAGCTACCGGCTCTCTTATCCATGCCAAAGCCGCTCAACTGGCTTCGGGGGGCGGTCCCATCACGGCTATGGGAGTCGCCCATGCAATTCCCAAAGCCGTGAGTGACCTATTGCATAAAGGAATATGAACTCACTTACATTCAAATCTACTTAGGCAAGTTACTTTTGACCATGCCTCAAAGAGTGCTACTCGTCAACGACGATGCATTCGAACTCATCACTCTGGCCGAAGCAATGCGCCTTCGCGGAATCAATGTCGTCGGAGAAGCACACACCGCTGTCGCTGCCGCAAACCTCTTCAAGACTCTCCTACCTGAAGTGGTTGTTATCGACGCACAATTTGATAATAACCGCGGTATTTCTTTAGCGCTAAGCATGAGAAAGGCAATCACCAACCTCGGGCTCGTCATCACCTCAGCATGTCCGGATCTTCGACTGATCGGCCTTCGGGAAGACGACATTCCGGAAGGATCGCAAATAGTTCTTAAACGTTCGCTCGCTGATCTCAAAGCGCTCTGCGATGCAATTCCAGATTCGATTCATGCCCTCCAATGCCAAGAGGAAAGGCAGTGGGTTAATAAGTACCCTTCCCGTCACGAAAGGTCCTTCATCACGACCGTAAACCAACTCACCGACGTTCAGGCCGAGACCCTACGTTTAGTTGCCATGGGCATGAGCAATGGGGAGATCGGACGGATGCGATACGTAAGCGAGAAATCGGTCGAGCAAATAGTGGCACGAATTGCATGCCATCTGGGTATCACCCCTGATCGCAGCCATAATCTTCGCGTTCTGATGACGAACGAGTACAACAAGTGGATTGGCGCGCCCAGGCGCTAGATCCGCAGATTTTGAGTCGTCGATCTTAAGTTTGGTCGGGTATCGTCTCGAACATGGATCTCACCACTCTCCGCTCTCAATGGAGCGATGTCCTTGACTACTTGGAGCGACAAGATCGGATGGCGTGGATCGCCTTCTTTGACGCGCGTCTTGCAAGATTGGATGGGTCGACCCTCCATCTAGATTTCTCGGACAGTCGAAAATTTGGCGGAAACCTTGAATACGAAAATATTCGCGATCATCATAGAGTCGCACTCGAACGTGCGATCAAGGCCGTTGTCGGAGTCGAACTACAGGTAGTTGACTAGAAATGAAGCTTCGTAGTGTTCCCCTTCTACTTTGCGTGATCGTCGCACTGGCTAACTCCAACCTCTCCCCCGCTCTCGGTCTCTCCAACAGCCTTTCCCTGACAGTGAGACAGACTCCCAGCATCACCGATCCCGTAGTCAGCCTCTTCGGGCAGTTAAAACCGGTGAGACAGGGGCAAAAAGTAATCATCGAGGTGGAACTCAATAGGAAATGGCGTGGAACAAATTTGGCCACCGCAACGACCTCCTCGGGAACGTGGAGGATCGAGGCAGTGGCGACCGCCCTGAATGCGACGGTGAAGTACCGCGCGGTGGCGATCATCGGAAACAAGCATGTGTATTCCAGTCCGCGTTCAGTCAGAATCCAACAAACACCGGAAATGAACAGCGCTGACCCGGAATCTCTCGTCAGTGAAAATGGGCCCGGGGGACGCATCCACGGCATGGATATCAGCAAGTGGCAACATCCGGCAAACGCGTCAATTGACTTTGTGAAGATGTATAAAGCCGGAATCAGATTCGTCATGATCAAATCTTCAGATACGCGAGATACCTCCGACGCTCAGGCATTGAAATACCTGGTCATGGATCACAATGCGGCTCAAGCGGCGGGGATCTATACCGGCTTCTACTACTACGCCACCCTGCCTGATACCTCCGATACGACAGTCATCATCCAAGATGCGCAAGCACAAGCTCAGAAGGCGATCTGGCGCCTGGCCAGCCTTGGTGGATATACCAATCGCGACCTTTCCTACGCTTTGGATCTAGAAAACAACTGCGTTCGAGTATCAACCAGTGGTTCGTGCAGTAAGTACGCAGCTCGAAACACAGTAACACTGTGGGCTAACACATGGCTCTCCGCCGTAGCCAACAAGACCGGTCGAGCGCCGATCATCTATTCCTATCCGCAATTTCTTGAAAACGCCATGACTAGGAGTGCGGATCTACTCAAGTATCCACTTTGGATAGCCCACTACTCGCTAAACCCCTTTGATCCGCTCTCCCAGCCTGGACAGAAGGTTGCCGGATGTTTTGTTCACTCATGGACGACCTCAAACTGCTCTTCTCTTTGGATGGTTTGGCAATACACATCCTGTGGAATTGCCAAAAAGTATGGTGTGCCAGGGACAAGAGTCGATCTCAATGTGTTTCGAGGAACAACAAGTGCATTCCTGGATTTGGTGAAAGGAACATGGACCCCGGAAGCCGCCGACCTTATGCCAGTCCAAGAGTCCACAACGACTACCGTAAAATCCATGACGGCAAGCAGTTCCGACAAACCCGTCGTGTTTATGGTTGATGTGACTCGACCATCGCAAACACCTGTCGTGACTGGCACTGTGAAATTCGTAGCCGACCCACTGACTGGCCTGAACCTAACCCCCATGCAGAGCGCAGTTAGATCATCAAGTGGAAGTTGGGCGCTAACGGTTAAGGGACTTCCAGCAGGGACATGGAATGGCGCAGTCGTCTTCACAGATATCTCTGGAACGCATGCAACGAGCTCGACTCCGGTAGTGGTGGCGGTTACACAAGGACCAACACCTTCGCCAACTCCGACGATCACTTCAACTCCGACAGCTAAGCCTTCACCAAGCGCAAAACCCACGCCCAAGCCAACAAAAGCCCCTGTAGTAGATGGTTGCAGAAACCAGATCAAGAACTAAACGGAAGAATTAAGAACTAACCGTAGAATCTGGTTGCAAGAGTCGACTTGCCTCCGCGCGCTCTCTTTCCAAAATCACTCGGTACCTGCTTATGGACTCGGCACGATCCTTGCGACCCCAATCCAGAAGGGGGGCAATGATATCCGCAATATCTTCAAGAAGAGCTGAGCCGTTTTCTTCTGCCTCGAATGCAATCCGCGTTCGGCGCGCAACAACGTCTTCAACCGATCGCGCACCTTCATGGCTAACCGCGTAGTGTATTTCTGCGCGGAGATATGGAAGGTCGCCAGCCAGAGGTTGCGACAACGAAGGGTCATGCGAAATTAGTTCCAGAATCTCGCTGATGAGTGAGCCATAGCGATTGAGTAGATGTGTGATCGTAGATTCAGGAAGATGAGTCTCCGAAGAAATCAACGAGACTTGTTGAACTAACGCGCTGTATCCGTCAGCTCCCACAATAGGAAGTCGGTCCGTGGTGGAATCCCGGACTTCTCGATGAAGTTCCTTACCCGCTAGATCAATAACGTCTTCCGCCATCACCCGATACGTTGTGTACTTTCCGCCTGCGATGCTGACAAATCCAGGGGCCGGTCGATCAACCGTGTGTTCGCGAGAAAGCTTTGTCGTTGACGCATCTGCTTTCCGCGAAACAAGAGGCCTTAGCCCGGCGTACACTCCGATTATGTCCTCATAACGCAACTGAGGTTCCAATACCCGATTTGCCTGTGCAAGTATGTAATCAATATCGTCACGATTTGCCAGAGGCTCGTTGCGATCGCCCTCATACTCAGTGTCAGTTGTCCCAACAATCCATTTGTCCTCCCATGGGATGACGAAAAGGACTGATACAGGCGTCTTCAAAATGATGCCGACTTCAGATTTGATAGCTGAACCGGGAAGCACGATGTGAGCACCTTTACTCATGCGAACTTCGTAACCCGCCTTTAGGCCAAAGCGTTCGTGTAGTTCATCACTCCACACGCCTGCGCACATCACTGTTGCGCCCGCCCTCACATTAATGAGATCTCCAGTTTCGACATTTCGAACTACAGCGCCGATCACGCGCTTTCCCTCTCTGATAAGAGATTCGCAGGCGACGCCCGTCGCAATGACAGCGCCATGCCGAGCGGCCGTCCGGGCCACCATCATCGTGTATCGCGCATCATCGACCTGCGCGTCAAAATACTTGATAGCTCCGGTAACAATGTCCTGCCGTAGAGAGGGCGCGATCTGCGCCACATTCTTCTGGCTCAAATGCTTATGCCATGGAAGCGCACGTTGAAAACCACGCAAAACATCGTAGAGCGCAAGGCCAGCGCCCACGTAGGTTCGGTCTTTGAGTTTTTCATGCAGTGGATAGAGAAATGCGACTGGTTTAACGAGGTGAGGAGCAAGCGAAGTAACCAATGCTTCGCGCTCTTGCAGGGCTTCTCGTACAAGTCGAAAGTCGTACTGCTCCAGGTAGCGCAATCCGCCGTGAATCAATTTGCTTGAACGGCTTGAGGTGCCTGATGCCAGGTCGTGCGGTTCGACCAACGCAACCCTCAGACCCCTTGAGGCCGCATCAAGAGCGGCTCCAGCTCCGTTGATTCCCCCACCGACAACAAGGACGTCAAATTGCTGAGTGGAGAGGGCTTTGAGGGCATCGCGATGTTGTTGCGGATCCAATCGCGAGTCAAACATTACGCTCTCCACTT